>CAZIGS010000097.1:0-5373 GCA_964538645.1 uncultured Rickettsiaceae bacterium | reverse complement strand
TACTAGTTTAGACCTAGATGAAGATTCAATCTTAACCAAAATTGCCGAATAAAGGATTAAAGATACTAAATTCTGGGTTCCGCATGAAAACGCTTGGAAATAGTGTATATAATACATTATTCGGATAAAGTCGTTAAAAATGATATTCCTAAACTATCTCCCACAATCAAGTCACTTGTTAAAAAAGCTATTAGCAATAAGTTATTGAAAGATCCTATCAGATTTGGAAAACCACTTAGACATAGTTTAAAGGGATGCAGGTCTTTAAGAGTAGGAGAATATAGAGTAATATATCAGATTCTATGATTTAATATTCGTATTTTAGTCATACAGCATCGCAAAGACTGCTATAAGTTTAGATGATCAATAACATTTGTCATGCCATCAATCCCTTATTATGAAGCGCTTCCAATAGATTTTTTGAAAATGAAATCCAAAAAGATGATGCTGCGCTGATAAACATGGAGATTGTAAAAAGCCACCCTAGAACCTTGTGGGAACTTGTTCCTTTGGGACGAAAATCACAAAAAAACTAACGATAAAAGCTATGAGAATTGAAATTACATGTATAGTTATCGCCATAATAATAAATAGATCCTCGGACTAAGGCCCGAGGATTACGATAAACTAATCTCTTCTTGTACCAAAGAAGCGGAGCATATATAGGAACAGATTGATGAAATCTAGATAGGCAGAAAAAGCGCTTACAACAGCCATTTTCTGGCCCATTTCACCACCACCTACAGAATAATAGGTCGCTTTCATTTTCTGAGTATTCCAAGCAATAATCCCCATAAATATAAATACACCTAAAAGGGAAGTGGCGAAGAAAATTGCTGAACTATGCAAAAACACATTCACTAAAGACACTATTAGCAGACCAAACATGCCCATCACCATAAATGATCCGAAGGTTGTTAAGTCTTTTTTTGTAGTATATCCATAAATACTCATAGCTCCAAATACTGATGCAGCTATGAAGAAAGTACGCGCTAAAGAAGTACCAGTATATATATATCCCAGACTAGAAAGAGACATGCCTGTAAGAACAGCATAAACCCAAAGCAATGTCTGAGCTTTCTTCACATCCATTCTGGCAATACCAGAAAAAAAGTAAAAAGCTATACCTATTGGAGCTAACATTATCAACATCCCAATCATTGTAGGACCAGTAACTTGCCCATAAGGAGTAAAATTAAATATTAAACGCGCTATAGGTTGGATTGACATAGTAAGAGTAGCTGCTACTCCTGTAATTGCAAGAGCAGTAGACATATAATTATATACTTTAAGCATATACTCTCTCAATCCTACATCTATTTCCTGGCTTTTTGCGAATCCTGTGGATTCATTTGAATATCTAGACATTTTAACCTCCGTTAAATCTATTAAGTCATACAAGTAATATACTGCTTCATGATTGAAGTTTCAAGTGTTATGGCGAAAATTGTTAGTTAAGTAGTACTCCTTTATCGAAGCTGCTCATGTCATACGACTTCTAGTATCATCCCAGCGAAAGTCCAATCCAGATTAGTATATATGTGCTCACGTCAAGACATTCGGGGTGGAGCCTTCTATTTCTCCAAATACGCAATAGGGTCTATTGGCACCTTACCTTGTCTTACAGCAAAATGCAGTTGAGGAGATGTCACTTTACCCGTTTGACCAACATGACCTATTACTTGACCAGCAGTAATGGTTTCTCCATTTTTCAAACTTAAATCACCCATGTGAGCATAAGCTGTAAAAATATCACCATCATTGGATTTTATTATAATCAAATTGCCAAATTTGGCATCAAACCCTGAATGCATAACAACACCTTCTGCGATTGCATGTATATCTGCCCCCATAGGAGCAGCTATATTGACACCTTGATTCTGATTTTCTCCAAATTTTGAGATTATTTTACCTTCAACAGGCATATGGCGAGAAGATGCAATCCCCTGATCAACATGGTCTATAACTGGAGCCGGTGAAGCTGGTTTCTCTCTAATTATATCCTCTATTTCTACTACTGTTTCATTTTGTGGTGGTATTTTTAGAATCTGCAATTCTTCTAATTTATATGGTGGTTCCAAATTATTTTTGGCAATAATAGCTTCTTTGGAAACATCGTATTTTTTTGCAATAGAGTCAAGCGTCTCACCTTCTATAACTTCATGTGATATATCAGTTGTACGTTTTGGTGTGGTTATATCAGCTCTAGGATCAATAACTATAGAATCCTTCTTTTCCTCTTCTTCTTTAACTTCTTCTGTTACTTCTTTTTCTCCCCAAAATTCTCGAACCTTACCTTTCTCTTCTATCACTGCATCATAGTCAGATTCTCTCGAACCTGACTTGTGAGATATATTGCTAGAACCATTCTCTATAGGTGCAGGAGGTTGCGTAACGCAAGAAGATAGCATTAATATGATTTGCAAGATAAAAATAGTATTAATAAATCTCATTTATTCCATTTATATATTTGATTTGAGGACACCACGGATTAATTTTATTATGAAAAAAAAATCTTGCAAGCTATAATAATTAAAATAGAAAAAATTACATATATTAAATGACCAAACAAAAATATAATATCTCAATAGCCTCAGATCATCATGGAGTGCAAATCAAAAGTGATATAATAGAGTTTCTTCAATCGAGAGAACATAATATTCTTGACCTTGGTCCTTTTTCAACTGAAACAGTCGATTATCCAGACTATGCTCAAAAATTATGCGAGAATATATATGACTCAATATCAGAATTTGGGATTTTAATATGTGGTACAGGAATAGGAATGTCTATAGCAGCTAATAGACATTCCTATATTAGAGCAGCACTTTGTACAAATGTTTTTATGGCAGAAAGGGCTAGAAGCCATAATAATGCAAATATATTAGTAGTTGGAAATCAAATATCTAGCATCGAAGAAATTCTAGCTATGGTAGAAAAATTCTTCACCTGCCCCTTTGAAGGCGGCAGACACACTCAAAGATTAGCAAAAATTAGATGACTGTGTGATTTTTGCACCTAACCCAAGAAAATTTTAAATTATTAAATTTTACTTCAGATTTCATTGTTGACTATTGCAATTTTAGATGCATAATGCCTAAACTTGTTAGAACTATGGCTAACAACCTGTATTATCGTGGTATTTTAGAATAATCACGAACAAGTAGGAATGAAGTTTGTTATAACTTATAGGTTATTTCGAAATAGTTTTTGCATTTATGTTATTTTATTGTTACCGATAAATGTCTTGTTCATAAATTTGTAAAAAGATTAAAATTCCACTTGATTTTATTGTAAAGTTAGTACATGATGTGCTTGTTATGGTATTAATATTTAACATTTATTTAGGAGTATATCCACTATGAGAGTACTATTAATTGAAGATGACCCATCAACCGCTCGTTCTATAGAGCTAACTCTTAGGGCTCATGAAATAGTTTGCGACACAGCGAATCTTGGAGAAGAAGGCGTTGAGATTGGTAAATTGTACGAGTATGACATCATACTTCTCGATTTAATGCTTCCAGATATTGACGGATACGAGGTGTTGTTAAGACTTCGTTCTGCAAAAATTAAGATTCCTATCTTAATTTTGTCAGGTCTTTCTTCTGCAGATCAAAAAATTAAAGGACTGGGCTTTGGCGCAGACGATTATTTAACAAAACCTTTTGATCGCGGAGAACTTATTGCTCGTATACAAGCTATAGTACGTCGTTCTAAAGGTCATGCTGAGTCAGTAATTAGATTCGACAAAGTATCTATTAATCTTGACACAAGAATAGTAGAAGTTGCAGGCACTCCTGTACATCTGACAAACAAAGAATACGCAATATTAGAATTGCTTGCAATGCGCAAAGGTACAGTTCTTACAAAAGAAATGTTCTTAAATCATTTATATAATGGTATGGACGAGCCTGAAATCAAGATTATCGACGTGTTTGTATGTAAATTACGCAAAAAACTTGCGGACGCCGCAGAAGGTACCAACTACATAGAAACAGTTTGGGGGCGTGGTTATATGCTTAAAGACTACGAATCGCAAACCTCAGAGGAAGATTCTCTAAGAACAAGGATTGTTGGAGCTTAGTATATATCATCATACTCGGACACACTTTTTCGTCATCCTCGGGACAATCTTTATCGTCATCCTCGGACCTAAAGTCCGGGGATGACGCATTTAAGGAATAATAAAGTGGATAACAAATCATGACATCTACTCAATCTAAACACCATATTCTCATAGTAGACGACGACGTACGTATCCTAAAATTATTAAAACAATTTTTATCTCAAAATGGTTATCTGGTTTCCACAGCTACCTCAGCAAGGGAAGCGGAAACATATTTAAAAGAATTTATATTCGATCTCGTAATGTTAGATGTAATGATGCCAGAAGTTACTGGTATTGAGTTTGCGTCTAGTATTAAAAAAAATGAGATGCATGTTCCTATCATCCTCCTTACAGCATTATCTGAACCAGAAGACAGAATAAAAGGATTGGAAGCAGGCGTTGACGATTATATTACCAAACCATTCGAAGCCAAAGAACTTCTTCTGCGCACAAAAAAATTGATTGATTTATATGGATATAATAAAAAATCTGAGAATATAATAAAATTTGGATCTATATCATATGATCTAAATACAAAAAGATTATATGACAACGAACAAGATATAGTAATTAAATTAAGCTCCACAGAAAAGAAACTTTTAGAGATTTTAATAGAAAATCAGGGCAATATACTACCTAGAGAAAAATTATCAGCAATTATGGGGAGCTTGAACGAGCGCTCCATAGATGTGCAAATAGTACGATTACGCAGTAAAATAGAAGCTAATTCAAAACAACCAAGATTTTTACAAACTATAAGAAATGAAGGTTACGTCCTATATATATAACAACCTAATACCCCGAACTTTGGTTAGTAGGTTTCTTCTGATTATTACTGTTCCAACAATCGTTGCACAGCTAATAGCTATTTATATTTTTTATGATAGACACTGGTCAAATATAATAAATTCTACTAGCAGAACTGCATCAAATGAAGTTAAGCTTTTAGTAGATATATATAAAAAACATGGAATTGCAGAAGCACAAAAAAATGCTGATATTTTAGATATAAAATTAAAATATACGAATAAAGTTATTCCACAATCTCAAAAATATTTCTATGACGATCGCTTGGAGGCTCTATCAAATGACTTAAATCAAACGGCTCCATATAGCTCGCTGGTTTATTTGATCAATGACGAGTCTGAGATTGAAATTTTATATGGATTATCTGAGGGCACTTTAATATTTACAAGATCCGTAAAGCCACTTATACATCCTACAACTTATATATTCATAATTTGGATGGTTTCTCTAACATT
>CAZIGS010000096.1:0-5375 GCA_964538645.1 uncultured Rickettsiaceae bacterium | reverse complement strand
ATACTGCTATGAGTTATAATCCGTGCGATGAAATTCCGCTGGGGATATATTCATGCCCTACTCATGGTGAGTTATGGAATGGTTCTAATGTTGAAAAAACAACGAATTGCCTATGCCCTCCATATAATAAAACAGATAGAGGTGGGTGTTTAAAGCAATTTGATCTTCCTGGCCCATGGGACATAATTTACAACAGATATTGTGCTGAAGAAAGTTCTAGCACGAATTTTTTTACACCTAAAATACATGTGAGAGTGCAAACATGTAATTTTGGTTGTTGGACTCTTTCTGAGCATTTGAGAGGAGATGGTGAATGTACAATATTCCCAGGATCTTTTGGGCTCCCATTATTAAGGCTTTGTGCAAGGATAGCATTGCCAGATGATCCGCTTACACCAACTCCTGCGGATGATGGTTATACCTATGGTTGGCACTTGAATTACGAAGGAGCTCCAGAGCTAGACCCAGTATATACAGGAGACGATAATCACCCTGTATATATGGCAAGACCTAAAGTCTGTGCATATTGGGATCCAAGTTTTTGGGATGCATTAGCGAATTATGCGGCAATGTCGTATCGTGCTGTGTGGGTTGCAAGTGGGTTGATGATCAATGCAGCAGTGCAGGCTGGTGTAACACCTAGCCTAGTCCAGGAATTTATGGCTTCTACTGGGGTTGATACTACAGGGCTTTCTAGTACTAGTGGAGGTACTAATGTTTTGCGTACCTTGCAAGCTACTTTTCAGCCAGATTTATGGGATTTAAATCCTGTAAGACAATCAATGCATTTCCATCAAGGTGGAATATTCATAATGGCACAATGGTTGATCTCTCTTTTTAAACTGGGATTATCTGGAGCAAAACTTATAAATAGTCTTATTGGTATGATGCCAGGAGATTCAATGTGGTATGTCTATGGAATAGGGGTATTATATTGGCTTTTGGTAGCAGTAGTATATATAGGCGAAGAAATAATTATACCAGCTTTAGAATATTTGGGACAGCTGAATAATGTTGTAACAGCTGCATTAGGTTGTGTTCTTGTACCATTAGGTCCAAATCCTCCCCCATATTGTAATCCTCTCAGTCCTCCATTGCCAATACCTAAAATATATGAAATCTGTCCAACAATATTGGTTCAAGGTAACGCTACTACAGAATTAATGACAATACCTGCTTCGCCAATTAAACCATGCGTCAGTTCTACTGTGCCAAATAATGTAATTAATAATTCTGTGAGAATAGCTTTTGATGAATTAATTCCTTTATGTAAAAATACAGAGATTCCAAGTGATAGATGTGTTAAAATCCATGGTAGTTTGGTTCCTAGTTCTATGCATGCACTTACTTCTAGTTTGCAGAGGCCTGATTTATTAAAGATATGTAGTGGTCCTTCACCTGGTAATTCTGAAATTCCATGTGCAGAAAGCCCCGCTTTGTTAACAAAATGTAGACAGAATACAGCCTGGTGTAATCAGGGTATAAGGGTAGTATACGCAATAAATGCTGGGTCTAATCCTTTGATAAATGGTTATTTTGATACTACTGCATCAGATTGCACTCCATTAAGCAATTCGATGTGTCAAAAAATTTGGGGTGTAAATATAGGTGATTTTAAAGATTTAACAGTGTTATTTCCTACTGTGGAATCAAGCTATAAGGATGTAGAGCAAAAGTCCGCATCGGTAGTGCTCAGAGATTCATCTAATAGTACTGTTGGTGTGTATGCGTCTATAGCAAGAAAGAAAGTTGAATTAAATAGCCTTACTACAATAGATCCTACAGAAATATGTGTGTTTGATTCATTCAATAATTTCATTGGCTGTGCAATGCGTCCTGTTCCGCCAAAACCAAGAGTTTATGAATGTGGTGCTCCTGGTACTCGTGCTACCTGTTCATCTACTCATTTCAATCCAACAATGATAGCAAAATTGCAAATTGATACATATTCTACAGAAGGTCCATTGTCTACTCTTACATCAAGAGGAACTGGTTCCAAAATCAATTTAGCAGGCTTTGACTATGACTCATTTGCTACTGATGCAAATTACTCTACTAAACCATTTAGTGGAGGTCATTCTATCAACCCATCAAGTATATACGGTAATTATAAAAATGATCAGGCACCGTATGATGCTAATGGGGCCAATCCAACTAATGCTATCTATCTAAATGGTTTAGAATATACAACTGGCAAATATGTGGTAGGTGGAGAGCAGTTATGTCTGTCCGGATATAAGTTCGATGATTGCTTAACTGGCAAAACAAATACAAGCTGCGTGTTGACCAGTATAGTCAATTCTAATTATGTGCGCTGTACGAAATTTTATAATGATGTTATGACAAGATATAATGGTATAACCTTATGTAATCCATCGCAGCTTGCGAGCTATTCACAGATTACTGTTCTAGAAGAGCCACGAGTATCTCCAGCAACTGGCACTAATAATATTACCATTTATAGAGAAACAGCTAGTTCTGGTAGATATTGTTATGATTATACTGGCAGTGCTTCGGGAGAATTATGTAGAACTGGTTATTCTCTAGACTCAAGAGTTTCTCCACCTAGCTCTCATGTTAATCCACTAAATGATACTGATTATTATAATTATAATAAAACTATTAATATCAATGGAGATGTGCTCGCTGTTAGGAATAAAACTGCTATAGAATTTGGGTTGTGCGTTGATGTTCCAGCGCCTCCACCATGTCAGATTACAACAGAAAACAATGCGAGATGGCCACAATCTGCATTTGGAATAGCTAGAGGTGTGTGCGTGGCTGGGGCAATGCCAAAGGGCACAAACTCTTTAAATAGATATTGTACTATTGATAAAAATTCAGGTCAAAGTGTATGGGAACCTATAAATAGTACTATGGGATGTAAGCAGGGTTGTAGTATAGCCGCTACTGGTATGACAGGTGACTATAATGCTAGCACGAAAATACTCAATTTTGCGTCATGGAATCTTGGAACGGGAATATATACTGGCAATTTGGTATTTAATTTATCTAGTATGGATTCAGTGAATGTATTCAAACTAGTTAATGCTGGTGCTGATGATAGTATAAAAATTGTGGTAAACGGTACTCAGGTATCAGCTGGACCTAATGGGAGATATTATCCTGGGGTTGAATTTAGTCGCGTGAATTCTGCTTCCCCTGATAATCTAGACTTAAAGCCATATCTCCATGTTGGTCAAAATAATATTGAAGTAACAATATCAGTAGTGGGTGGGGGTGGTGGAGGCGCTAATTTTTATGTAGATATTGCAGGATGTCCTAATCCAGCAATTAACCCACCTTCTTGTGCTGCGATTACCTCATCTAATGCATCTACAAATGGTTGGGCTACTTGGGCAGAAGTGCCAGGGGACACTTACAGCCAAGGTACATGTGTTACTGGGGCTATTCCAATTAGTGGTACTTTGCTGCAACGTGTATGTAATTTAAATGGAAATACATCATCATTTGCTGAAATAGATCCTACTACAGATGGATGTTTACCAGTTTGTGCTGTAAAAACTAATTTCGCAACAGCAACATATACTAATAGCACTAAAAACATGCATTTAGAAACACCTTTGTATTCTCCAGGTATAAGTAAGAAGTATGATTTTTCCTTTAAATTCCATGTGCAAGATATTAATGCACTTAACTCATTAATTTTAAAGAATTTATATTATGGTGATTTTATATTGATTAAATTAAATGGTAATACGGTGTTTGTTGGAGGAGATAGACGAGATGGGCCTGATGGTAATTCTATTACCAAGTTAGAACTAAAATCCGGTACATGCAATGCTTGTGGTGGTACTTGGTATAAAGTAGAATACAATAATAATGGTGATACAGCATGCGCCAATACATGTGATTGGTGGGATTTGTCGCCATTATCTCCAGCTGTGAATTTAAAAAACTTTTTAGTAAATGGTGAAAATGAAATCGCAGTAACTAATGTAGGAGCTAATAATTTTAGAGTGAAGATGGATTTAGAGTACGATATAAATGGATGTACTATGGTAACTCCTTATCCTTGAGAATGGATGTAATATTGTGCTTGAATAAATTTCATAATTAGTATTAGATATAGGCAATGATTTAATGTTTGAAGAGGGACTTTATGAAAATAACTATAGCGGGACAACATTTATCGATAGGAATGTCTCTTCAGGAATATGTTGAAGATAAGCTAAAACATATAGTAACAAGATATTTTGAACATGCTATTAGCGCTGCTGTGCATTTTGTAAAAGAAGGCTATCTTTTTAGATGTGATATCAAAGTTCATGAGGGCACAGGTAGACACGCTTTGACAATGAGTGAAGCTACCTCAGATGATATATACACAGCGTTTGATATTGCACTTGCTAAATGTGAAAAACAGTTACGCAGATATAGGTCTAGGTTGAAAGATAGGCATCATAAAATCAAGTTATCTGAAGCTACACCAGAGCTTTCTGCGGTAAAATATGTCATACAGCCTCAGAGAGCAGAAGAAGAAGTAGATTTAGAGCAAAACCCTGTTATTATCGCAGAGAATTCCGTTGTTCTTGAGAATTTAACGGTAAGTGAAGCAGTTATGAAAATGGATTTAGAGAATCTTCCAGCGGTTTTGTTTAAAAATACCAAAAATAACCGCATTAATTTAGTATATTATCGTAGTGATGGTAATATATCGTGGGTCGACACGGTTTGATGTCGGGGTCATCCCAGCGAAAGCTGGGATCCAGTAATATAATACCTAGGCTATTATATATTATTTTTCATGGTTTTGGTTTAGAGTAATTTGGATTCCAGCTTTCGCTGGGATGAGGTAGAATTGCTTGAAAGGTGATCTTATGCATGATATTTCTCTATATATTTTTCCATCTTTAGCTGGGATTTTTGCCTTATTAGTAGGCTATTTGGGTCTTAAATTATCTAAAGTAAAAACCAGTTTTGATTACGTACAAGATGAGAATAATAAGCTTACAGATAGGCTTCTTGAGCTAGAGAATTCAAAGATAGAATATATTAGAAAATTGCAGGAAACTGAAACTGATAATAAACATCTCAAAGAGACTATAGAAAATAATGAAAAATCCCAAGCTGCAGCTTTTTCTTCTGCTAAAGCTGCTCTTTTTGAGTTAGGAAATGATCTTTCGAAACAATTGCTTGAAGTTCATAAACAGGAAAATCAACAATCTAGAGAAATGTCTGAACAGCGAGTGAATTCTACTGCTGCGAAATTTCATACAGAATTTGAGCGTTTAGTCCAAATGATATCTGCGCTTAGTAATGATGTAAGTAACTCAAAATCTACTGTGGATCTTATAAAACAATCACTTTTGTCACCATCTGGTGCTGGGCAGCTTGCAGAAATTACTTTGGAA
>CAZIGS010000095.1:0-5381 GCA_964538645.1 uncultured Rickettsiaceae bacterium | reverse complement strand
AGGATTTGAGGGAAGTGAAAATTGATATGCTTATCTGTATAAATCTGCTTAGAGAGGGTTTAGATATACCAGAATGTGCATTAGTTGCAATATTAGATGCTGACAAGGAAGGATTTCTTAGATCAGAAGTATCGCTAATTCAGACCATAGGTCGCGCAGCTAGAAATGCTGAAGGTAGGGTTATTTTATATGCAGACAAAATGACCAAATCCATGGAAAAAGCATTGGGAGAAACTGAGAGAAGACGTGAAAGGCAGATAGAATATAATAGGATACATAATATTACACCTAAAACCATAGACAGAAAAATCGCTGTGATAGAAGAGTTCAAGAAATTAGCAGAAGAAACTTCAGAATTTGTAGCGAAAGATGCTATGATGAGCCCGATAAAACTCGCAGCTCATATTAAAAACTTAAGACAAGAAATGCTCAAAGCTGCTGGAAATTTGGATTTTGAAAGAGCGGCTTCACTAAGAGATAAGATTAATATATTAGAGCAAAGCGCTATTGATTTAATGTGACACTGTCATTGCAAATGAGCTAGAGTAGTTGCTCTATTCTCAAAACCCTAACAATACCAGATAAATCTTTATATTGTTTAGAAATAGAGAAACCATATTTATTAAATATTCTCTCTATCTGAGCTTCTTGATTGATTCCGATTTCTACGAATAAAAAACCTTCTGGTTTTAAAAATTTTATAAGATTTACAGCTATAATTTCATATGCTTCATAACCATCATGTGGAGCAAATAAAGCAGAATTTGGCTCATATAACAAAGTTTCTTCAGCCATCATATTTGTATCATTTTCTGAAATATAAGGTGGATTAGAAATTATAATATCGTACTTTCCAGTTATATTTTCAAACCAGTTGCTTTGGATTAACTTGCATCTACTTTCCAAACTATATTGCTGTATATTTTTTTGAGCTATTGCTAAAGCATCATTAGAAATATCAACACCCACTCCTTCAGCATTTTGGATTTCAAGAAGAAGGGTAAGAATCAGACATCCACTACCTGTCCCTAGATCTAGGATAGCAAGAAATTCTCCCCGGGACTTAAAATTATCACCCTCGGGGCGCCTTTTATCGTGATCCTCGGGCCCCCTTTTATCGTCATCCTCGGGCCCCCTTTTATGGTCATCCTCGGGCGAAGACCCGAGGACCCATTTACCATTTATAGGTTCTCTAGTCAAGCTCCAGAGTGACGAGTTTTGTAACACAGCATCAACTAAAACCTCAGAATCACAACGTGGTATAAGAACATTTTTGTCAAGAATGAAATTTCGTCCATAGAATTCTCTATAACCAACTATGTAAGCTATCGGTTCTTTTGCTAATCTACGCTCTAATAATTCATAAAATTTATTAAGCGTTTTTGTCGATAATTCTTCTTCAGAATGACCTAAAAGATATTCCTGAGAATAGCCAGTCGCGTGAGATAGCAATACCCTAGCTTCCAAATTACTATGTAGCGTTCTAGAAGCGTCTTTAAGAATATCTTTAATCATAAAATTCATCAGTTATTTATAGTCAACCGCAAGAAAATATAAACCATCAGGTGGTGCAGTAACACCAGCTGCGCTCCGATCTTTTGCATCTAACATATCTTGTATAGATTTTGGATTGATTTTCCCCTCACCTACGGCCTTTAAAGTGCCCATAATATTCCGCACCATATGATGTAAAAAAGATGTAGCTGAAAAATGAAATATTATCAAATCTCTATCGCGTTCAATATCAATTTTATCCAATGTTTTTATCGGAGATTGTGACTGACACTCCTTTGCTCTAAATGAAGTAAAGTCATGCTTTCCAATTAAATAAGAGCTTGCTTCTTTCATAGCTAAAATATCCAGATTTGGCACAACATGCCAAGCTCTCTTCTCATAAATAACTGAAGGTGCTAAGCGGTTTAAAATTATGTATTTATAGTGCCTTTTTTTAGCAGAAAATCTCGCATGAAAATCATCATGAACTACTTCACAAGATAGAATTGAAATTTTATGAGGACGTATAAAATGATTTAGGCTCATCATAAATTTATGCGTATTATAAGAATCATTTATTTCAAAATGAGCAACTTGAGCTAAAGCATGAACACCCGCATCAGTCCTACCTGCAGCATGTAAAACAACATGCTTTTTTGTAAGCTCCATAATTGCATTTTCTATAACTTCTTGAACAGAAATACCATTATTCTGTTTTTGCCAACCTACAAATTCTGTTCCAAAATATTCTATAATAAGCTTGTATTTCATTTTCCCCGCAATGATTCCAACTGATCTATTACCCTTGGAAGCTGCACCTCCAAAGTCCAATCTTTTACTAGTATATCATAAGCATTTCGCGTCATTCTTCTCGCTTCTTCCGGGTGAGATTTTATCCATAAAATATGTGAATTTATCTGCTCATACATTTCATCACTAGTCTTCAAACTATTAAAATATAGAATATTATCACCAAAAAACTTATGTAAAAATGGATGATCATCAGCAATTATTACTGCACCAGCTGTAATAGCTTCAGCAAAACGAGAGGTTGGAAGCCCTTCAATCAAATGCTCGAGACTATGCACAACTAAAGTAATACCAGCTTGTCTTTGTAAAGTGATTAATTGATCTGTTGCATCTCCATATTTATCAGCTTGCCCTTTATATGCATCCATTAAGAAATCCAAAGCATATTCTGGCCCATATGCTACAAGAAGCCTATCTTTAGCAAGCCCAGATAGTACTTTTTGCATTCTATAAGATCCCCTATTACAACCCCATAAGGAACCCGTAATGATCATATTATTATAGCTCTCTGCCTCTATAAATTCTTCCCTATTTTGCGCCAAATAAGCAGGTATAATCGGAGCATCATCTTTGCCATAATTATGCAATATTTTCTTCAATAATTTATTCTCACCATATACTGCACTATGAAGGTCTATATATCCATCATAGTTTTCTAGATGTTTGAATGACTTGTGAAATTTACCTTTCAACGAATATAAAATATCATCTGGTACATTCAAATATGTTAGATTATACCCTGGTGGTAATATTGAAAAATGATGTGTAAGAGCAATATTTACTTCTGGTTGAGCTAATTTATGCATTATATAACTTGCTACTATATAAAAATGCCTAGTAAGGCCAAAATTTATCATCGATTCAGGTAATGTAGCGCCTATATATTGCCAACCTAGTTTTTTTATAGCGCGTATAGTACGCAGATAGGTTTGATGCTCTCCAATTCTACCTACACTATAAAAAGCTATTTTATGAGTAGTAGTTTTTGTGAATGCATTTTGAGAAAAATCAAAATAAAAAATGACAATACATAATATTGTAACAAAATATAAAAAGACTATTTTTAAAAAAGAGTCTAAAGTCATAAGATTTTTCCAACTCCCTTGTCTTAAGTTTGTTTTAAAATTCTGCTGTGTAGATATCATCCAAATGGCTATTTTTCTAAAATTTGTCATGTTTTTTAATATAATTTGCAACTGGATACATTATAGAATTAAAAAACTCTCTTGCATAGTTTCTCTATTTATATTATCATGCTCCCCTGTAGATGATTGTGTATAAAAACAATATCTAATACCAAGTATAGTTAGCATTACGCTTTTTCTCATAATGAGCCCGCGTGATGGAATGGTAGACATAACAGACTTAAAATCTGTGGAGCGCAAGCTCGTGCCAGTTCAAGTCTGGCCGCGGGTACCATATAATGCTAAGGACTTAAATATATGTTCATACAAACCGAAGCCACTCCAAACCCAAACGCAATGAAGTTTCTCCCTGGAGAAGATATCAGTCCAGCAAATCTTGTGCATTTTGCTTCTAAAGAAGAAGCCATCTCAAGCCCTTTAGCTAGAAAATTATTCTCTATTCAGGGAATTGCTGCTGTATTTTTTGGAGCAGATTTTATAACTATTACTAAAGAAGAAACTTTTGATTGGGCAGTTTTAAAGCCAGAAATTCTTGTATCTGTAATGGATCATTTAGCCGCTAAGCTACCTATATTTACGGAGCAAAAATCTAAAAAAGAAATCCCTCAGGAATATTTTAGTGAAATCGAAAAACAGATTATTGAGATTATTGAAACAAGGGTAAGACCATCAGTAGCTATGGATGGCGGAGATATTACTTACAGAGGATTTGAGAATGGGGTTGTAAGTCTAGAACTCAAGGGAGCATGCTCTGGATGCCCCAGCTCTACAATCACACTCAAAAATGGTATAGAGTCAATGCTAAAACATTATGTGCCTGAAGTAGAATCTGTAGAGGCTATTCAAGACTCTGAGGTATAATGTCTCTCACTGAAATATTGTTAGTATTAATCCTAGGAATATTCGTCCTAAAACCAGCAGATTTAAAAATAATTGGGCGTACTATACGTGATATTATTTCTTACATAAACAAGCTAAAAAATGAAATTTTCTCTTCAATAGAGGAAGAAAGTAGCGCAATACATAAAGACCAAGATCAAATAAATAACTACATGATGAAAATTATTGAGCTTTCGGGAAAATATGAAGGGGACTATAATCTTGCTTCTGTAAAGGCCTATTACCATAAATTATTGCTGAAGAAGCATGTAGAGACTTCAAACGAAAATTCCTAATATAGCGGTATAACACCAAGCGCTAGGTTCAAGGAAATAATATCTTGATTTTATAAGAGATTTTCTGTAAAACTAGCAATAATAATTATTCATTGCAGAAAAAATTATTCGGATATGCAAGGGCTCTGTACTTTACTGCAATGATGATTCTATATTGGCTAGGTAGCAAAATGGTAATGCCGTGGACTGCAAATCCTCTATCGCCGGTTCGATTCCGGCCCTGGCCTCCAATCCCTTGCAAAAGCAATCCATATGAATAACTCTTCTATAAACAAAATTGAAGTAGAAAAATTCTCCAAATTATCAGATAAATGGTGGGATATTAATGGACCATTTAAAATATTGCATGAAATAAATCCGGTAAGACTAGAGTATATTACATGCAAGCTAAATGATAATTTATCAAATTTAAGTATTTTAGATGTAGGATGTGGCGGAGGGTTAGTATCACTTCCACTAGCAAAACTTGGAGCTAAAATAGATGCTATTGACGCATCAAGTGAAAATATAGAAGCTGCGAAAGCTCATGCTAAGCTCAAAAAATCCCTCGTAAATTTCATATGTAATCCTATTGAAAAACATAGTGGCTCATACGATGTAATAATCTGCCTTGAACTTATTGAACATGTAGATAATTTAGAAGAATTTATAGAGAATATAGCAAATCGCCTAAAGCCTGGTGGCAAAATAATTTTTTCTACTATAAACCGCAATCCAAAATCATATTTGCTTGCAATTGGTATGGCAGAATATGTAC
>CAZIGS010000094.1:0-5417 GCA_964538645.1 uncultured Rickettsiaceae bacterium | reverse complement strand
AGCATATTTTTCAAGCATTGCATTGGCAATAGATGTAGCAAGTTGTGTGTTTGACTCGGTGCCTTTAGGTAATATTTTTCCAATTTCTTTCAATGATCTTTCCATAAATGGAGCTTCTAATCTATGTGGCTCAATTTTTTCTTCTTTGCTAACTGGTGCAGCAGATGCGGCAGATGCGATTGTTATTAAAATATCCTGGACCGCTTTTGTTATAGTTTTATCGGTAGTTTTTTTGTATTTTGCAAGAGATATACTAGCCTTTTGTGTGATTAAATCTAGTTGTGTTGGGTCTAATTTTATTGTAATGCCATGCGCTATCAAGGCTTCCTGAACTTTAGCTTTAAGTGCTGCATTATCACTTCCAGAACTATCATCACTTTTACGATGTACATGGCCATGATGGAATAAGCCGCTTAACAAACCACCTAAAAATTTTTTAGGGCTAAGTCCTCCTAATAAATGATGACTCTTTGTATTGTGCGTTGCTATAACATCAGCGCTTCTAGGGGTGTTTGTTATATCTTGTGAACTCCCATTAAGTGAACCACCTGAACCATCAGACTCTTCAGAAGCAGTGTCGGGTGGAGTTGGGATTGACTTTGCTGCTTTTGCTGCTAAATATTCAGCTTCTTCTTTTGCTAATCTATCTTGTTCTTCTGCTAATTCTCTTGCTTTTTTTGCCAATGTATCTTTTCTTTCACGCAATAATACTGTATCTTGTCTTACAAAATTTGCTGATGGGTTTAATGAACCTGATGTTTGTGCCATAATATACCTCTTTGAATTAAGTTGGTTTAGCTATTTAGTTAATAAAAGTATTAATCTTATTCTTTCAATATACTACTTTATTAATAAATTTACAACTTATTAAGTAACCATTTGAAAGTTTGCAATTAGTAATTTTGAATATTGCAAAAATATCACAGTCTGAATGGTTTTGACTAATGGGAAGGATAATTCTTCGATTCGGAGTCATGCGTGCGTAGGCTAGGGCAGGGCCGCCCACGGTCATTGCGAGGAAGTCTAAAAGCCTGACGCGGCAATCCGTGTCTAACCTGAGCCTGATGTAAGAAAACTATAAAAGCTGATTGTTATAGGCTTTAGCACCATTCGTCATCATCTGGCTCCGACCAGATGATCCATAAAATTGTAAATAGGTCCTCGTGTCAAGCACGAGGATGACGACTAAGGGGCTGAGGATGACGACTAAGGGGCCGAGGATGACGTTTGTAAGCAGTTTCATGCTATTTCTTAGATCAAGCTCAGGTTATGTATAATATCATTTTGAGAGTATGCTGTGGATTGCACGTCTCCATAAATAGCTCCTCACAATGATGGTGCTGTGGTATAGATTGCCACGTCGTCCAGGCTGCCGGACTCCTAGCAATGACGATTTTTATTGCAGGGATGCTCAAAATAGTATATATAAATTATTCTATATCTAGCGCCCTTAGCTCAGCAGGATAGAGCAACAGATTTCTAATCTGTGGGTCAGAGGTTCGAATCCTTTAGGGCGCGCCACCATTCTTTGTAAAGTCATACACTATTATCATATAAGATTTACAAGCATCTTCATAAAAGACTGCTTTTTTTATGAAGATTCTAAGGTATTTTCAGACTCCATTACAAAACCTGGGTTATATAACTCCTAAGGTCCTGATCTTGGCTTTAAAATGGACTTCATTTTGTGACATTACAGCTGTAGAGGGTCTAAATCTCTCCAACATTGATCTTACATAAGGTCTTGCAGTACCGCTGGTCATCAAAATAGGTATATGGCCACGCATTGCTTGCTCATCATATATTTTTCTAACTTTTGCTACAAATTCTTGCATTTTAGAAGGTTGCATTACTAATTGCTTCTCATCTCCATTAGAAACTAGAGACTCAGCAAATTCATTCTCCCATTCTTGTGATAATGTAACAACCGGTATAAATCCATCATTATTGGTATAAGCGTGGCAAATCTGTCTTGATAGTCGCATTCTGACCATTTCTGTGATTGACACTAGACTTTTTGTCGATCTTACAGCATCAGCAGTTGCTTCCAATATTGAAGGCAAATCCCTTACAGAAATAGATTCTGCTAAAAGATTATGGAGTACTTTTTGCAATGTAGCTACAGTCACAACATCAGGTACTACATCTTTCAATAATTTTTTATGTTCCTCTCCTATGTCGTCAAGCATTTTTTGCACTTCGGTATAAGAAAGCAGTTCTGTAATATTTTCTTTTACAACTTCTGTAAGATGCGTTGTAATTACTGTTGATGGATCCACAACTGTATAGTTTTTGAATAAGGCTTCATCTCTATGAGTTGGATTAATCCATTTTGCGCTTAAGCCAAAAGTTGGTTCTTTAGTGTCAGTACCAGGAATTTTTATTTCCTCACCTTTGTGGTCCATTACCATAATTTTATCTGGCATTACTTCGCCTTGTGCTGTGTCTAATTCTTTGATTCTAATTAAATATGAATTATGATTTAGCTGTAAATTATCTTTTACACGTACAGATGGCATAACAAAGCCATAATCTTTGATCATTTGCTTACGTAGCGCTTTTACTTGTTCTGAAAGCCTATGACCTTGCTGTGAATTTAGTAATACCAAAAGTCCATATCCAAGCTCAAGAGTGATAGCATCCATTGCAAGATTGCTTGAGATAGAATCATCTCCGCTGGCTGAATTTCCTTCTTTAGATATTGTATCCTGGGATGCAGTTTTTTCTGATGTTTCAGTATTTACTATACCAATTAAATAAGCGGTGCCACCACTAATAATAGCGAAAATAAAAAATGGAGAAAAAGGTAATCCTGGTAAAAATGCCATAAGAGCAGTAACTCCACTCGTTATTCCAAGAGCTTGAGGATATTTACTAAATTGCCCAAATATTGCTTTGTCTGTTGGTCCGACTACCCCAGATTTTGTTACAAGTAAACCAGCGGCCAGTGATATAATTAAAGAAGGTATTTGTGTTACAAGTCCGTCTCCTATTGTTAAAAGAGTATATGTGCGCACCGCTAAGTCGAAAGGCATGTCTCTTTGTAGCATACCTATAATCATGCCGCCAACTAGGTTGATAAATGTAATTATTAGTCCTGCTACCGCATCACCACGTACAAATTTATTGGCACCATCCATAGCTCCATAGAATGTGCTTTCATCTTCTAGCTCTTTCCTTCTGGATCTTGCAGTCGTTTCATCAATTAAACCTGCGGATAAATCAGAATCTATAGCCATTTGCTTACCAGGCATAGCGTCCAAACTGAATCTTGCGGCTACTTCTGCGATACGACCAGAACCTTTTGTAATTACAATAAAATTGATAATGGTCAATATTAAAAATACTATAAGCCCAATAACTACGTTACCTTGCATAACAAAGCTTCCAAATGCTTCTATAACATGACCTGCTGCACTTGTACCAGTATGTCCCTTTGCTAGTATCAGACGTGTTGATGCAATATTTAAGGAGAGCCGAAGTATTGTTGTGACGAGCAAAATAGTTGGAAATACGCTCAATTCTAGTGCTTTGTTAATAAATAATGTATTCATCAATATAACAACTGCTGAAGCTATAGAAAATGCTAAAAGGACATCTAAAAGCCCTGGTGCTACTGGAAAAAGCATCACCATCAATATTGATATAAGTCCGGTAGCAAGGGCTATATCACTATATTTACTGATTTTTTTTAAAGAATCTAACATTCGCTCGAGTTATTTATGGGAAAAACAGGACCATATTAAACAGAAAAATAATGTAGTGCAACTAATCTTTGGTATATCGAGATGTAATATGGATCACAGCACATAAATTATGCAACGATGCATCAGCCTAAAATACATCTACAATACTGCGTGTGATAATTTCTAAATCTTCAGGTCTTGTTAGATTATGCGCTCCTGTTTTTACAAGTATGCATTGAGCATTTTGAGATGATATTTTTTCAGTAATAGTAATTGATTTTTTATAATCTACTTCAGTGTCTTGCATACCATGTATCATGCGTACTTTACATGAAATTGGTAGTATTTCTTGATTTAGCAACAGATATTGCCGTGCATCCTCTATTAAGCTATGCTTAATATCATATTTATAAGGTGGTACTTTTGAAAAACTTACAATTTCGTCTGCAAGCATATTTTTCTGGTCTTGAGGTGAGAGGTCTTTCCATATATCTTCTGTAAAATCAGGAGCAGCTGCAATACATACCAAACCTTTGACAAGTAGATGATTTCGAATTGCTGCAAGCAAACTAATCCAACCACCTTTACTAGAACCAACTAAGACTGCTCCATATGGGCAGAGGTTTTTAATTATTTCTTCTGTTGCATAAAGCCAAGAGCTGATTGTCTGATTTGTAAAATTTCCTGAAGAAAGTCCACTTCCTAGATTGTCAAATCTAATATAGTTTAAATCATTTTGCTCGCACCAGTTGTGTAAAAATACAGCTTTTGAACTCTCCATACTAGACATTAGGCCATGTACAAACACTATGGTTGGTAATTTTTTGTTCGATTCGTTATATTTATAAGCAATGAGTTGATTTTTCCCGATATTATGTGTACGATACATGTCTGTTTATTCCATATTTTTTGAGTTGGTATGTCAGGTCTTAAATCGAAAGATTATCATAAAGCTACAATTTTGCAAGTAGTTCCATCGCTTATAGCTGGCGGTGTTGAAAGAGGTACTATCGAAGTTGCGAAGGCTATTGTAGAAGCTGGATATGATGCATTTGTTTTATCTAGTGGTGGCCCATTAGTTTCCAAAATATTAGCTGCTGGTGCTAAGCACATGAAGATGAATATCGATACAAAAAATCCTATCTCAATGTTCTCTAATATATATAAAATCGCAGATTTAATCAAAGAACATAAGATTGATATAATTCATCCTCGTTCTAGAGCGCCTGCTTGGAGTTCTTATTTTGCTGCCAAAAAAACCAATATAAGATTTGTTACTACTTTTCATGGGATCTATAATTTTTCCGAGAGTTTTAAACGCCACTATAATAGCATTATGACATATGGAGAAAGAGTTATTGCAGTGTCAGATTTTGTAAAGCAACATATATTGGATAATTATGATATTGATGAAGCGAAAATTCGAGTTATACATCGCGGGGTCGATTCACGATATTTTAATCCTAAGAATTTGTTAGAGGATAATCTGGATGCGTTAAGAGAGAAATACCATGTACCTAAATCAATCCCAGTAATTTTGCTTCCAGCTAGAATGACTAGATGGAAAGGGCAAGAGCATTTGATCAAAGCTCTTAATCTGATTAAGGATAAGGATTTTTATTGTATTATTGCAGGGGATTTGTCAAAACATCCGACATTTACTACCAAAATCCGGGATATGATACAAGAGATAAAACTACAAAGTAAAGTGCAAATTTTTGGTCCAGAGGC
>CAZIGS010000093.1:0-5424 GCA_964538645.1 uncultured Rickettsiaceae bacterium | reverse complement strand
GATTCTATTTTAGAAGAGATTATTACTGTATCGATACCTTGTTCCTTTGCTTTTTTAGTAACTATGGAAGAATATTCATTTCCTGTTGTGGCATCATTTTCTAGAACATTGCAAATATATAATATTGGTTTAGATGTAAGAAGCTGCAGAGTTTTATAGGTTTCTGCATCTGAGGCATTTTTTATAAGGTTCCTGACAGGTAAATTTTTATCCAGACAAATTTCTGCTTGCTCTAAGAGTTCGATTTGATCTTTTAAGCTTTTATCCCCAGATTGAAATTTTTTCCTTAAGTTAGGCAATCTTTTTTGCACAGATTCTAAATCAGCAAGTATAAGCTCTGTCTCAATTATTTCTGCATCGAATATAGGGTCTATCTTCCCATGTACATGAGTTATATCATCATCAGCAAAACATCTTAGTACATGTAGTATAGCATCTACCTCTCTTATATGACCCAAAAATTGATTTCCTAGGCCTTCTCCCTTGCTAGCTCCTCTGACTAATCCAGCAATATCTACAAATTCCATATAGGCTGGGATAATTTTAGCAGAGCCTGCAATTGCTGCAAGCTGCTTCAATCTATTATCTTCTAAAGGAACTATGCCTGTATTTGGTTCTATGGTGCAAAAAGGATAATTTGCAGCCATTGCTGTATTGCTCGCTGTTAGAGCATTAAATAATGTAGATTTTCCTACATTTGGTAGGCCTACAATGCCGCATTTAAGTCCCATGCTTATTCTCTCTTTTACTACGTATATTAGCTTGAGCCGCAGCAATTTTTGCTACAGGAACTCTGTAAGGTGAACAAGATACATAATCTAAGCCAATCTCGTGGAAAAATTCTACAGAAGTAGGTTCTCCACCATGCTCTCCACATACACCAAGTTTAATATTAGGTTTTTGGGCTCTGCCACGGTCTATTGCGATGCGTATTAATTCTCCAACTCCCTCTTTATCTAACTTAATGAATGGATCATCTTTCAATATTTTTTTTGAAATATAATCTGGTATGAATGATGCAACATCATCGCGAGAAATCCCAAATGTAGTTTGCGTAAGGTCGTTAGTACCAAAACTAAAATAGTCAGCTTCTTCTGCAATTTTATTAGCTTGAAGTGCTGCTCGTGGTAATTCTATCATGGTTCCGATTTGATATTTTTTTGTGATCTTTAGCTGGTTAGCAACTCGTAAGATTAGAGATTTTAGATTGCGCAACTCAGCCACATCGCTTATCAATGGTAACATGATTTCTAAGTCTATGGAGACAGATTCTTCTTCCAATTCTAGCAAAGCTGTAAAAATTGCTTCTACTTGCATTTCATATATTTCTGGGAAGGTAATACCAAGTCTACATCCCCTGTGACCTAGCATAGGATTTACTTCGTGTAGTGCATGGAGACGTTTTTCTATAACTACCCATGGTAAATTCAACTGTTCTGCTAAAAGATATTTATCTTCCTCTTTTTGTGGTAAAAATTCATGTAATGGAGGGTCTAAAAGCCTTACATTCACAGGAAATCCATTCATTATACGAAAAATATCCTTAAAATCTTCTTTATGTATTGGTAATAGCTGTTTTAAAGCATGTTCCCTTTGTTCAATATTTGGCGATACTATCATTTCTCGCATTAATGCTATTTTGTCTTCTCGGAAAAACATATGCTCTGTACGGCATAAACCTATACCTTCTGCTCCTAGCCTAATTGCGGTTTTACTATCCAGAATAGTTTCTGCATTTGCTCTAACTCTTAAACTGCGCTCTTGATCTACCCATGCCATAAACACTTCAAATTCAGGAGAAAATTCTGGAGTAATTAAATCTACTTCTCCAACGAAAACATTTCCTGTATGTCCATCAATACTTATTATGTCTCCGTGTTTTATTACGACATCGCCTGTTTTTAGGTATTTTTCACGTTCATTTACAACAATATTAGAAGCGCCACAAACGCATGGTTTTCCCATTCCTCTTGCAACAACCGCTGCATGAGATGTCATCCCACCCCTTACGGTTAGTATTCCATTAGATAGATGCATACCTTTTATGTCTTCTGGGCTTGTATCTTGACGTACTAAAATCACTTTATGATGATGAGATAATTCTTCTGCGTCATATGGAGAAAATACCGCAATCCCTACTGCAGCACCTGGTGAGGCAGCAAGCCCTTTGGCAATAGGAGCAGTATGATTTGTTGAATAATCAATTCTTGCGTGAAGTAATTGATGAACTGTATTAGGGTCAATGCTTAATATTGCCTGTTCTTTTGTAATAAGGCCTTCATCTACCATATCAACTGCTATTTTCACAGCAGCGCTAGTGGTTCTTTTGCCGCTTCTTGTTTGTAGAATATAAAGATTACCTTCTTCGATGGTAAATTCTATGTCTTGCATATCCTTGTAATGTTCTTCAAGCTTGGAAGCGTATTTCTCTAAATTCTCGTATGCTTTAGGCATTAAGGATTCTAATGAATTCGTATTTTTGTTTTTTTCGAAATCTTCAAGCATGCTAGAAGTAGAGGTGACATTACCCGCTATATTAATGGGTGTGTAAGAACCGGAAACTATATCTTCGCCTTGAGCATTAAGCAGATATTCTCCAAATAAATTTTTGGTACCTGTAGCTGGGTTGCGGCTAAATAATACTCCTGTCGCTGAGTTTTGCCCCTTGTTGCCAAATACCATAGATTGTATATTCACCGCAGTACCAATATCTCCCGGAATATTATGGAGGGTGCGATATATAATAGCACGATCGCTCATCCATGAGTCGAGTACGGCTACAATACCTTCTTTGAGCTGTAACATTACGTCATTAGGGAAATCTGATCCGGTCTTTTCTAATATTATATCTTTATAATTTGTAATTATTTCTCTTAATTGAGATTCGTTGTAAGGTGGTTTAATATCTTCTAGGATTTTTTCAAACATATTACTGTGAATACCAAGCACTAAATTAGCATATGCATGAAGAAGTCTACGATAACTATCCAGTGCGAATACTACATTGGCCGATTCCTGAGCTAGATGTATAACTGTCGAATCATTTAAGCCTATATTAAGGACTGTGTCCATCATCCCAGGCATTGATTCTTTTGCGCCGGATCTCACAGAGATCAATAGAGGCTTTGTCCCACCAAATTCTTTTCCTGTTATTTTTTCTAATTCTTTTATTTCTTGTAAAAGTAGATCATCAAAATCTTCTGGTAATTGTTTATTATTTTCATAATAAAACTTACATAGTGCTGTGGAGATTGTAAAACCATGTGGTACTGGTATATTAAGAGAGGACATTTCTGCCAAAGAAGCGCCTTTTCCACCTAACATGTTTTTATCTGGTGTTCCATCAATAACAGTTCCAGGCCCAAATTTAAAAAAGATTTTTTTCCCCATAATTCTGTTACTAATGCCAAATTCTCAAATTAAACCATACGAAAGGAATTTAGTTGGTAAGTTCGCGTATGTGTGCGTACATAACTGCACAAAGACGCATCCCGAAAAATTCCTTTCGTACGGTTTAATTTCGGAAATTGATGGCGCACCCGAGAGGAGTCGAACCCCTAACCTTATGATCCGTAGTCATATGCTCTATCCAATTGAGCTACGGGTGCAGAAGTAAATCATGACTTATAAGTTAAGCATGAATCATCGCGGATGGTAATATTTAATGGGATTTTTGTCAAGGAATATTAGCATTTTGTATTAGTTCATATGATTGCATCATATCTTTAACAGCTTTTATTATAACTGATGGCTCATCCTTTTGAATAATATGACCACTATTATAAGCATGAATTTGTTTAGAGTTCGTCGATTTTGTGAGCAAATCTCTCTGAAGCTCATGCCAAATTTTATAAGCCAAATTACAATCCTCAGGGTACTTATGGCCATATTTTGCGCATGACTCCTTGCTTACAGGGATACTTCCAGTGATAACAATAAGAGGAATATCACCTAAACCATATTTGTTAAGCCTCACTTCTGCCAAGTTGGCTTCAAACATACCCCATTCGGCCAAAAGAGTTTGCATGAATTTTACGGAGGAATTTTTTGCAGTCATAATCCTACTAGTTCTCGCATCAAACGCTTTAGAATCACCGTTATATAAATGGAAAATTCTATGTATACCTATTCTTGAACAAGCTAAAACAAAGCCATATGTTGGTGCAAAACTTAATAACTTGGATACAAAATCTGTTGGTTGCGGTAATTTGCTAATAAGCTGATTTTCATGACTAGAATCTACGAGCACTACACCAACTACTTCACCTGGATATTTATTTGCGTATATACGTGATGTAATTCCAGCAAAAGAATGACCAACAAAAATATATGGCCCAGGAATTTTAGCCTTGTGTAACAAGTCATGCAATTCACTAACTAGATTCTGACTGGTTCTAGGTAACGGGCTTTTATCGCTCCATCCTAATCCAGCCCTATCATAGCTTACTACTCTTGCAAATTTTGCGATTTCTGACTGAACAAGTGACCAATAAAGCATATTACCACCGAGTCCCATGTCTAAAACTACTGTGGGTCCAGGTCCATCGCCTATACAATATATATGTAGCCTATAACCACCTATATCTACCATTTTCCCTGGGGCAGGATATTTCGCGTCTTCGATTTTAGAGAGGACGTATTGAAAACACAAACCAAAAGACACCAAAATAGCTATGAGTTTTAAGAAATATATCATACATTCACCTCAGGAATTTCAGCTAAATAATCTTCCTGCCATAATTGTTTATATAAAGTAGGGTCAATATTGCCTCCAGAGATAAGAACTAATATAGTGGGATTTTTTTTACCACAAATTTTAAGCCATTCCACTACAGCTTCCATATTCATAGCACACGATGGTTCACAGGCTATTTTTAGTAAATGAATAAGCCATGCTGTCCAATATAATATTTTATGTTCATCAACTAACTGAAACCCATCCAATTTCTTTAAGTAAGAGAATGTTCGCTCAGAAATAGCAAGTGTACGTAGTCCATCTGCTATAGTAGCTGGAGATTTATCAAAACGAAAAATACTATTTTGCTTTAGGGACAAATATGCATCATTAGCACTACTAGGCTCAACCCCTATTAATTTACTGTCTTGTGAGAGTAGTTCTTTTGCCAAATATGTACCAGATAAAAGGCCGCCACCTCCGCATGAAGAAAAAATTGCATCTGGTTTGACTTTACCCATCTCCAACAAGGCTTCGTAACAGGCTGTTCCAGCCCCAGCTATAGTATAATCACTATCACTTGGATGCATATAATAAAAACCGTTACTACCATCATATTTTGTTTTAGCCTCAGCCTCTGCCCTTGTTTCAGTATATACCACCTCAGCTCCATAATATTCTGCAGCACGCTGCTTTACCGGAGATGTGTTTTTGGGCAAATATATGCGCGCTTTGATACCAAGCTTGCC
>CAZIGS010000092.1:0-5558 GCA_964538645.1 uncultured Rickettsiaceae bacterium | reverse complement strand
TTTGCAGTTGATAGCAGAGAATTACCAATCCTCTATGAAACTACACTTAAAATACATGCAGAGGAATTTGTAATAATATTGGGCCATAATGGCAGCGGAAAATCAACTCTAGTCAAAATATTGTCAGGTGATATTCAGCCTAATTCTGGCAAAATTATGATTGATGATGTAGAGATCTCTAAGATAACACCTGTCAGCAAAGCTAGAGGAGTGGTAACTCTTTCTCAAAAGGCTGAGGATAGACTATTTTTAGACCTTACATTAGAAGAAAATATTGCCCTTTGGGAAAGCAGGTTCCCTACCCCAAATCAGCTGAGTTTTGAGAAAATTATAGAGCTGACAAATGCCCCAGAACGTTTTTTACCACTCAGGAAACAGCAGATGAAAAACTTCTCTGGTGGCGAAAAGCAATCTATTTTGCTAAGCTTAAGTCTTGCTCATCCGCCAAAAATATTATTTCTAGACGAACATACTGCAAGCCTTGACCCCAAAGCATCTCATGAAATTATGATAGCAACTAATAAGGCTATTATAGATAATAAAATAACCAGTATTATGGTAACTCATCATTTGGATGACGCTTTGCTCTATGGAGATAGAATTATTATTATGCACGAAGGTAAAATCATTATCGATCAGAAAAAACCTAAGTCTCTAAGCAAAAATGAGCTAAAGGATATGATGGATATTTGCAAGTAATTCATGCCGTCATCCAACATGACGGCACTTTTTTAAGCAGCTTCAATTCCGTCGAAAATATTGTAATGATTAGACTTACCCATACAAGCAGCAATCTCATTAAAACCTTGCATAGTTTCTACACAACCACGAAAACCTAAATTACTGCAATCTGTAGCATCTGAAGCATGATTCATAGCAGTTTTGAGAGCACATCCAAGTCCTTTAACATAGTCCGAATTATCTATTCCAGATTCTTCATATTCCTTTTTATAAATTCTTTCCATTATTATCCCAACAACAGCTCCTATCTCTGCCCCAATAGCACCTCCAAGGCCAACTACTTCAAGTGAGTGATCTAGAGAATATCCAATTATAGCACCTATTACTCCACCCATAATAGCACCATATATAGCATAAGACATACCTATTGCGCCACCAACAGCAGCACCTATACCTATTGTCACAAAAGTACAAACTGCAGCACTCACAGTTGAAATGATTTTGACATTTTCTTTTTTCATTTTATATCTCCATTTTAAATTAGCTAAATCAGCATATATATGCTTTTAGCAAGCCCAATATGGGTTATTTGAAAAAATTAATCTATCAGGAAAAGTTGCCTAAGTAACGCTACTAGGTAGAAAATACTTATATATAATTTTGAAAATCGTTTTTTTCTTATACTTATTGGTTATATACAGTAATATGTGATATTCGTAAAATATATGAAAAATGAGCTCTCAAAATAAACACAAACTCTATAAAAAATATCTTGAGGTAATAGGGAATCTACAATTTACCATACGCGAAATAGATGTAATAGCTTGTATCATACACAATAGAGGAGAAAAAAAGATTGCAAATCTATTGTCAATTTCTCCAAGAACTGTCAGCAGCCATGTGCATAATATAATGCTGAAATGCTCTTTACATTCAAAGGATGGGGTTATAGATTTCATCCAAAAATCAGGTAAATTATCCTATTTAAAACAATATTATATCTCCCTATTAGTTATAGATACTTTTAAACGTCACTTAGACAAGATAAAAAAACAGATCAATAAAAATAATATTATTTGGGTAGTTTATTCTGGAGAAATAACAATTCAGCAAAAACCCTTGTTGTCTGATATAGAAAAATATTTCAAATTAGCGAATGTAGAGCTGTGTCTAACTTCCGACAAAAAACTTCCCTATGATCTAAATACAGAATTAGAAAAAATTGAAGCTGGAGATTATTTTATAGCAATCTTGAATTTGTTAAAATCTATAATAGATAAAGAAGGGATAGATAGAATAATAAAGGAATTTGAAAATGAATATCAATCCATAATTGAGGAACAACCTTTGCAGGAGATAATATCTGCTCCTATAAAGAGTCAATTTCATAATATCCCTAAGATTAAATTAGGAATAATTACTTCTCTAATGATATTGGGTATAATTTTATTTTTACAATTAAAAGATAATTTCTCAAATATCCAAGAACCTATATTAGCCAGATCAAATTTTATTCTTCCACATGACAATATTTTACTTAAACGCACAAAAATAAATGAGGAAATAGAAAAAAAATTTTCTGGCCCTGATAATATTAAAACAGTTGTATTAGTAGGGACTGGTGGATCTGGAAAAACCACATTAGCTAGACAGTATGCTAGGAAACAGAATAATAGTATAGTCTGGGAAATAAACGCTGAAAATGGAAATACACTGCTTTATTCATTCGAAAAATTAGCATATTCACTTTGTACTAACGAACTAGAGAAAAAAGAAATAAACTCTATTCAATCTAACGAAAATTTTGATGAAAAAATCAAGAAATTAGAATTATTTTTAGCAAAAAAAGCTCGACAAAACCCAAATTGGTTGATTATTTATAATAATTTAGAATCATTTGACAATATCCAAAAATATTTCCCATATAATGGAAAATTATGGGGCAATGGCAAGGTTATTATTACTACAAGAGATAGTAACATCTCAACTAATAGCTATATCTCAAGTAATAATATAATTAAAGTAGGCGAGCTAACCAAAGCAGAAAAATCAGAATTATTTCATAAAATCATAGAAGATAATAGAAACTCAACTTTACTAGATATTGAAGAGTCTAAATTAGAAAAACTTCTTGATAGATTGCCTTCTTTCCCACTAGATGTTTCTACAGCTGCTCATTACATAAAAAGAGAAAAAATATCATATAGTAAATATTTAGAATATATACTAAAACCAGATGAGAAATTTTCATCCATACAAGAAGAGTTTTTAAAGGATATAGACGAATATACTAAAACTAGATATAAAATTATAACCACATCTATAAAACATATAATTAATACTAATTCTGATTTTCAAGATTTACTATTTTTTATCACAATGCTAGATTCTGAAAACATACCAAAGGATTTATTGATATCTTATAAAGATGATTTAACTGTAAGTAAACTGATGTACGAACTACGTAGGTTTTCTTTAATAACAGAAACCATAGATAATAAGACTAGCATAACGAATAATTTCTCTATTCATCGCTGTACACAAGACATTGCTTTAGCTTATCTTATGAAATCAATTCCAAAATCTAAGCTCAATAAATCACTAAAAAATATTGCTATCGCACTAGATAGTTACATGACTAAAGAATTAAACTCATGCAATCTTGATAAAATAAGATTATTAATTCCTCATATTGAGATGTTTCTTACACATAGTAATATAATAGATAGGCCATATTACGCTGATTTATATTATAAATTAGCCCATGCTTATTTTGATATTGCTACATATCAAAAAGCAAAACAATTATTTGGATTAACATATAATTTATATAGAGATCTTTATGGAGAAAATGATATAAAAACTGCTTTAGCATCAGCTAGATTAGGCGTAGTTTACAGAAATATTGGAGACTATAAAGAGGCAAAGAACTTATTGAAACAAGCATTTATAGTATATAACAGACATTATGGGCCAAAAACTATTGAGAGCGGAAAAATTGCAATATATTTAGGGAACGCATATCGTAATATTGGTGATAGCGAAAAAGCAAAAGAATTAACAGAAAAAGCCTATAGAATATATAAAGCAAATTATAAGGATAATGACATTAATCTTAGTTTTGCAATGGCATATTTAGGTACAATTTATAAAGATATAGGGGAATATAAAAAATCAAAAAAGCTTCTAGAAAAAGCATTATTGGGGTATAAAAATTATTATGGAGAAAACCATACCAAAACAGCTTGGGTTTCTGTAAGACTAGCTAGTCTTTATAAAAATACAGGCAATTACAAACAGGCACAAAAACTTCTAGAAAAGGCTTTAAATATATATCAGCTTCATAATGGAAAGGATTCTCTTGAAACAGCATGGACCTTGTCTCATTTAGGAATCATATATCACAAACTTGGGAATAATACAAAATCTGTAAAATTACTAGAAGAAGGCCTGGCAATTTATAATATGCATATTAAGTCTGATGACATTATAACTGGATGGGTCAAATTTAATTTAAGTAATGCATATTATGCGATCAAAAATTATAAAAAGTCATCTGAGTTATTGAAGGAATCTTTGAAAATTTATGAAAAATATTACGGGAAAACTCATGTAAAAACTATGTCTATTGCTAGTAAAGTTAAATAGACAGACTCTCCTATTGAGGGCTATGTTATCTATTGCTTCGTCACTCTAGGTTCCTTAGCTCTTGACCTCACTTTTAGTCAAATCACTTCAGCAGCATATATACATATATTAATACAAAACTTATGTTAAAAGCAGCGCATATGCTTAAAACTAAGTCCAAAAATCCATTTTGATTTTTACGGTTGTTGTTTTCATTCATAAGAAATCTCCTTCAAATTTTTTAATTACCTCATTTAAATAAATATCCCATATTCCTAATTCTATAAAATCTTGATAAATCATAGTAATCAATATAATTAACATTAGAGACATAGCGCATAACATAAAGAGAGCTTTAAAATCTTTTTTTCTGTCAGATTGGGATATTTTCATAAATTATATCTCTAATTTTTTTGTATATTTTATTATAAGCAGAATAATTTAATTTGACAACTTGAATATTGTACATTATTCTAGATTTATATTTATAGCAGATTTACTTAGAGGATTTATGAGTTGGGGTGGAGCGAGGACTGGAGCTGGAAGGCCTGCTGGACAAGGAAAATATGGTGGAAAAACAAAACCTGTTAGAATTCCTGAAAATATGATAGATAATGTTCTGGAATATGTAAATTCTAAGGGTTACGAATTGCCATTATACGCTTCTAACGTGTCAGCAGGCCCAGCTTTTCCTGCCGATGAATATGTAGAGGGAAAATTAGATTTAAATAAATATCTTATCACAAACCCCCCTGCTACTTTTCTTGTAAAAGCCACTGGAGATTCTATGATTAAAGCAGGTATATATTCGGGTGATGTGCTTATTGTAGATCGTAGTATGGAGCCTAAAGATGGTAAGATAGTGATTGCAGCAATAGATGGATATTTAACTGTAAAAAGGCTTAAGAAAAAAGGAGGCAAAGTTACTTTAAAAGCAGAAAATGAGCAATATTCTGATATTGAGCTAGAAGAAAATAATGATTTAGTAATTTGGGGGGTAGTAACTTCTGTATTGCATAAATTATAGAGATGCTTAGTTAATCTGAGCTTGATGTAAGAAATAGCATGAAACTGGTTACAAACGTCATCATCGGCGCCTTAGTCGTCATCCTCGGACCCTTAGCCGTCATCCTCGTGCTTGACACGAGGACCCATGAACAATATTTTTGGATCATCTGGTCGGGGCCAGATGATGACGAATGAGGCTAAAGCCTATAACAAACGTCATCCTTGGCTCCTTAGTCGTCATC
>CAZIGS010000091.1:0-5615 GCA_964538645.1 uncultured Rickettsiaceae bacterium | reverse complement strand
AATTTCCACAACATTTTTTCTATCTATTTATGCTAGGACAAAATCATGGCAATTTTTTATATATGGGCTATTTATAGACGTAGCATATGGTAATCCTATCGGGATCTGCCCTCTGACTTTGTTATTACTAAATCACATTATTTGTAAATTTAAAGCTAATTTAGCAAAACAAAATATGGGGGTAATTCTCCTCTATTTCATATATTCTATGTTAGCAATAACAGTTTTGAAATATGTAATATTCTCAATATATTATGCATCAGAAATTATGCTCTATATTCGTGAAATATTGATAAATTTATTGATTAATATATTATCCTACCCCATCATACATTCATTATTATCCAATAAAATCCGCCATGAAAATCAGCAATGAGCTATTAAGAAATTATCTTATTACGAGGCGTAGTTTTGTCCTTTTAGCTGGCAAATTAGGCATGCTTTCCATGCTATCGCTTAGAATGATATATATGCAAATAGTAGAGGGAGCAAAATATAAGACCTTATCAGATAAAAATAGAATCAATATCGTAATGGTCCATCCGCTTCGTGGTAAAATAATTGACATAGATGGCAAAATTATAGCCGATAACAACTCAGCATTTAGGGTAATACTTGATAAAACTGAGAATCCAAAATATAAAAATATAGTGAATATATTATGCGATATTTTAGGTCTTCAGGATATTGATAGAAAATCTATGATGAAAGTCGCTGAAAAAATTCCCAAAAAATTACCCAGCCCTCTGATAGATAATTTATCGTGGAAACAAATATCTAAAATCGAAGAAAATATAGGATTGCTCCCAGGTATATATATTGATATAGGGCAATATCGTAATTATCAATATGGCAGCAGCCTATCTCATCCTATAGGCTATATTTCAACAATCACCCCACAAGATAAAAAGGAATTAGCACTAGAAAATATAGGAGATTTTCCGGTAGGTAAAAATGGTATTGAAAAATTCTATGAAAGCGAGCTTCAAGGTAATTTCGGAATGAAAGAAATTGAGGTAAATGCTTATGGAGCTGTAGTCAGAGAGATCTCATCCAAACCTAGCACAAGTGGAATTGACATAAAGCTTAATTTAGACTCAGAACTACAAAATAAAATTATGGAAACCATGCCTAAAAAAGGAAGCTCAGCTATAGTACTTGATGTCCTAGATGGAAGGGTCTTGAGCCTATGCTCTGCTCCAAGTTTTGATTCGAACCAATTTATACGTGGATTATCGCATAATTACTGGAATGAGATAATATCAGACCCACATAAACCTTTATTAAACAAGACTGTACAAAATAATTATCCTCCAGGATCTGTGTTTAAAATGATAGTAGTGCTGGCGGCATTAGAAGATGGTATGGACCCTAATAACAAAATACATTGTAATGGACGTAGCGCGTTGGGTGATACACATTTTAAATGCTGGTATAAGCCAGGTCATGGTAATATTGATCTACAAACAGCTTTAGAACATTCTTGTAATATTTATATGTACCATATTGCAAAGATGATTGGTGCATCAAAAATTGCAGCAGTAGCTCGTAAATTTGGTTTCGGAACGCCAACTGGTATAGATCTCCCGACAGAATCATCCGGTCTTGTTCCAGACCCATTATGGAAAAAATCCCAATTTAAACAAGAATGGCGTTTGAGCGATAGTTTAAACACCTCTATTGGACAAGGCTTTGTTTTAGCAACACCTCTTCAAATGGCAAGATTTTGTGCAGCTATAGCAAATGGTGGGAAGTTACTCACTCCACGTATTGTTGGAAAAGCCGATTCTAGTATTATAGAAATCAATCCAGAACATCTCAAATTCATCCAATCTGGCATGAATAATGTCATGAATTCGCCTGGAGGTACTGCATATTATCATAGAATTACCCAACCAGGTTGGGAGATTGCTGGTAAAACTGGCACTTCTCAGGTAATATCAAAAATAGGAGATATAGACTTAAGTGGAGGAAATATTCCCTGGGCTAGCAGAAATCATGCTTTATTTGTAGCTTATGGCCCTGTTCATAACCCACGCTTTGCCACAGCAGTAGTTGTAGATCACGGAGGTGGTGGAGCAAGTGGGGCTGGCCCCATTGCAAAAAACTTAATGCTTGAGGTGTTTAAGAAATATTTGTGATATGATTTATGGAATTTTAGCCTATTTCTACAAAATCATTCAAATCAATAATTTTATAAAAATAATTCTTCTCATAAACTATATTTGCTACCCCAACAAGATGGAATAATACTGGTACTATTCCAAAGCCTTTTGGCGTAGATATTCTTTTAGCAAATAATTACATCTTCAAATGCAACTGCACTCTTGATCAGATTAGATAAATGTGTTTTTTATTGTGCCTTGATACTTCGATATTTCAGAACTGTAATCTTAACTCCTTGTAGAATAAGTACCTCTAAAACTAATGCAAAACAAAAGACTATACGTGGCAGAAATATTTATATCGTATTTCAGTATTGCGCTATATAGTGTGATGTATCACTCAGCTTCTTGAGAACTCACAGCACTAGATGCAGCATTTTGAAGCACAACTCTGTCTAACTCAGTCTGTGTACAAAGACCAAGCAGCACTGGGTCTCTAGGACGAATATTTTGCATATTCCAATGACTTTTATTTTTAATAGCATCTATAGTGGTTTTTGTAGTCCCTATAAGCTTGATAATTTTCTTATCTTCTACTTCAGGACAGTTTTTTATGAACCAGTATATTGCATCAGGCTTATCTTGCCTTCTAGCCATAGGTGTATATTTAGCTTTTTTCTTACTATGTATTAAGCTATCAGCTACACTATGAGAAATTTTCAAGTGGGCAGATTCATCACTCTCACATCTAGTAATTTCATCACGAGTCAGTTGGCCATTCATTATAGGATCACTACCAATAATACCCTGAGCAACTTCTCCATCAGCTATACCTTTAACTTCAAGCTCATGCATACCACAAAAATCAGCTATTTGCTTAAAACTAAGAGATGTATTTTCAATCAACCATACGGCTGTAGCTTTGGGCATTAAAGGAAGTTGAGTAGCTTGCACCATTTTTTTATCCATAAACTTAGTTAATAATGCCATGGAGCATATATAGTTTTTTATAAAAAGTCAATTTCTACTGAATAGTTATATGGATTACTAGCGGTGTCATTAGAGCTTACGCTAAGATGACACCGAATAAACTATTCACTAAAAGCCCCCAACCCAAACTTCTAGACCAACCCCTAATGGATCTAATGTATCTGGATCTGGATAAACAGCAGATTGCAAAAATTCTCCATATTGAGGATCAATTGCTACCCAGAATCCTGTAATCTCCATCAAATGCTCTTTAACATGAGGCATAGAACAAATTACCAATAATGGCCCCAATATAGTTTCCTGCGCTATAGGACTAAATTTATTGTAGAAAATTTCCAATGCAGTTGCCCCACCTGCTCCGCGTTGCAACCAATCAACCCTAATAGTATCATTAGGAGTAGCTAAAATATCCACCATTTGTTCAAAATTAGGACCTGCTGCACCAGAAATTTGATCAAATAAAACCTCAAATAACGATCTATCTTGAAGATTTTTCAAAGTAAGATCTAATGGCCCATTCTCTCTATTATAGTCCTCCAATCTAGCAGCAAAATCTGGATTATTTGCATGCATGGTAATAAAAAACGAAGCTTTCTCCATTGCTTCATAAGAAGCTAAATCTACATCCTCACCCCTTACAACCACTCTTTCCACAAGTTTATGGACTGGATCTGGTAGCATACCCAATACTCTTTGTAAAACATCTGAACCCTTAACAGCATCGTCTGATAAGATCTGCACAAAAAGAGCTGTATGGTTAGCAGCGTTCAAATTAGGGCTATATACAAATTCCCTAACAAAATATTCTATTGCAGTGTGAGCCCCAGCCCAATCTCCTTCTTTAGCTAACCAATCAACTTTTATTGAACCTGCTGCAATAGCATTAATAACTTTGAGAGCAAGAACTAGACCATCAGACCCAGTGGTATCAAACATATATGGCATTATCAGGTCAAATACTAAAGGACGTCCGTCGCCTAATCTATGCGCCGTTAAATCCAATTGTCCATGTGCTTTATTATATTCCTCTAGTTTTGCAGCAAATTCAGCTGTCTGTATATGTTGATAAATGATATCAGATGCTTCTTTCTCTCTAATATAAGACCCAGCACTAACAACATCACCACCCAGAACAGCTTCTATAATATTTCTTAGTGGAAAAATATGAACAGAGTTAAGAAATCTCTCTAAAACACCTGAATCTTTCACTGCTTTATCAGTACAAATTCTTACCATTGGCACAAACATTTGATCATGCATCATATGTATAAAATGACAATAAAAAAGCTCCAAAGCAGGTTGAGGGCCAAAATATGATATAGGCATTCCTGGAGCCATGCCAGGTACACGATTAAAGTGAACCCCCTCCACTTGAGGCTCAGCCCAATTAGCTACAACCAAATCATTTTTGGTACTAAGCAATTCAACAATTCTTACAAAATTTGGTGTATCCTGTGTCAAACCATTGACCAAAGTCGTCAGTAAAGAAATGCCAGCCTGATTCTTTGTAGAAAGATTAATAGGGTCACCTTTTTCTGCAACATGAGCTTGGAGATTTGCTAAAAAATCTGGGTTATTAACATCCAATACTAATCCTGCCGCAGCAACATCATATAACATAATATCATATATGTCATTGCCTTGCCCAGCTTCCGCCCAGCGAGATCCAACTGCCATATTTCTTACTATTAAAGACCATTCAGCAAAGTCTTTACTATATGCTAAAGCTACCGATTCAGGCCCTTTTTCTCTTGCTACTAAATCAAGAAATACTTCGTTAAATATTCCATCAATAAATTGTTGCTCCACTGGAATATCAGCTTCTACTAACTTTCCATGCCTTCCCACTTCAACTGCAGCATGAGATTCAGACCATCTTTTCAATAGATTTTGCATTACTTCAAATGGCAAATTTTTTGCTCTAAGCTTTGCTGCAACAGCTGATGCTATATTATTCTGCTCTACCTCACTTTTATGTATTGCAGAAAAATCTATTACATCTGCAGAAAATGGCAATTCAGCAATATGGCAGATTTTAAGGATTTGAACCCAAGTATTATCATGTAATACTTCAAGGGTTTGCACCATCTCTTTTTCATGCTCACCATTTTTTGCTTTAATCCATAAATGAGCTACTACATCTCTAAAATTTATTGTAATATTGTGTGATTCAAACTGAGGAACAGAGACTAATTTTTCTAGATTGCTAAATATCTGCCCTCTTACCTCTTCAGGAACATCAGCTTCTCTACGAATATATTCAAGACAATTTGCAATCTCTTTGTCAATATCTGTGTCAGGAAATTCATTATGCATTTGCTCTAAGATTCTCTTAACTACTGCTTCATTTGTGCTAGCATCAACATCTTTCATATTTATAGAATCAGCACCAGTAGTAGTATTAGAGAGATTAACTATCTGCCCCCAGTGACATCCTTCAAGATCAGCTAGTGTCATCGCAACAGCTTCTTTGTTATGCATCACTTTTGCGTCACTCCATATATAAGCTATTTCAGTTTT
>CAZIGS010000090.1:0-5640 GCA_964538645.1 uncultured Rickettsiaceae bacterium | reverse complement strand
TGGAATATAAAACATGAAAATAGTTACATGGAATATCAATTCCATAAGGCTTAGAATGCCACTTCTTAAAAGCTTCACAGATGAACACCAACCAGACATTATCGCAATTCAAGAAACAAAGGTACAAGATATAGCTTTTCCTCTAGGCGATTGCATTTCGTTAGGTTATCCATATGTCAGATTTAGTGGAGAAAAATCCTATAATGGGGTAGCAATTATTTCAAAATTTCCAATAGAAGAAGAATTTTGTCTGGAATTTTACAATCAAGATAAAAGACATATTGCTGCTAAAATTAATGGCATAGAAATACATAATTTCTACGTTCCAGCTGGTGGAGATGAGCCTGATGTAGATATTAATCCAAAATTCAAACATAAGCTTAGCTATCTAGATAGTATGAATGAATGGTTCCTAAAAAATCGTCATAAGGAACAGGATATAGTTTTGGTTGGTGATTTAAATATAGCTCCATTAGAACATGATGTGTGGTCAAGCAAGCAATTAAGGAATGTTGTAAGTCATACAGATATTGAAAGGACAAGATTAAATAGAAATATGAACGAATTTGGATTCATAGATGCGCCGCGTTTAGTTTTTCCAGCAACAGAAAAGCTCTATAGCTGGTGGAGTTATAGAAATTTAGATTGGGACAAATCAGACAGAGGAAGGAGATTAGACCATATATGGATAACCCCCAATCTAGCTCAAAAGCCTATATCTTCCTACGTTATAAGAGATATGCGTAAGTCTCAATCTCCATCAGACCATGTGCCAGTAATTGTTAAAATCTCTTAACGTCATTGTTTAAAGAGCATAAGTCTAAGTTTTTTATAAGGAAACATATCTCTTAGTTGCAAAATAAAAAGACTATCATAAGTAAATGAGCTAATCTTTATAAAGGTCTAAAAACTGGTTAGGTACTTGTGGCTACAACAATTGATAGAAAAGGCTTAAGGGAGTATATAGAATCTCGCGATTATTTCAAACACGCTAGGGATTGGTATAACTACAAATATCTTTTGCCACTTACACATAGGGTTTGGCTTTTTTATGCCACTATGCTTCTTGCTTTAATGTTGTTGGCATTGACAATAAATATCAATAAGCTTTTGCCCATTCGGCAGCAACTTACTTATGCTATAAATGTCAGTACTAGTGCAGGTGCAGGTGAAGCAAATGCCAGAATAGAAGATATGAGGGGGCAAGATAAAATCGCACCTACTAGGTTTATAGCTGGGAATTTGCTAGAAAGCTATGTATCGAATAGAGAAAATTTCAGTTATTCGAATTTGCCAAAGCAATTTCAATATATGCAGAACACTTCTACACGTCTAATATACAGACGCTTTTACAACTATATGAGTGTTAATAATCCAGATTCACCAGTGATGAGGTACCAGCAATATGCAAAAAGAAATATTAAGGTTACACACATAGATTTTGTCACGGATAATGAAGCTATCGTATATTTTAATTCAGTAGCTAAAGATAGTAGTGGTGCGGTATTTGAAAATTTAAATTGGAGTGCAAAAATTGCCTTTGAAATTGGGGAATTTGGCAAACGCTTACCGACTGGTAGCCCATTTAAATTTGTAGTTACAGATTATAACTTGAAGCTTTTAGGAGAAGCAAAATGATTCGAAGCTTACTAGCATTAGTCATCTTTTCAACATTGTGCCTCTATTCTGCTTTTGCAATTAGGGAATCAAGGCCTACAGCAGGGGATAGTCGTATTAGAGTGCTGGTTTATAGTCCGGATGATGTGTTTAAATTCACAGGCTATTACGGATACCAAGCAAGCATAGAGTTAGGTTCAGGCGAAGAGGTTACGAGTATCTCTATGGGCGATACGACATCTTGGCAAATAGTGGCTTCTGGGAGTAGGATATTTTTAAAGCCTATAGAGCAAGATGCTACAACCAATATGACTTTAATAACGAATAAACGCACCTATTTCTTTGAACTATACGCAGAAGAAGCTGAAGACATAAGAGATCCAGACATGGTATTTAACATTAGGTTCCTATATCCAGATGAAGAAGATGGGGAGAATATAAGATCATTTGTAGGGCAGACACATGGCCCAGACATGACACATCCAGAAAAATATAACTTTAACTATAGTCTCAGTGGTCATGAAGATATAGCTCCGATAAAAGTTTTTGATGATGGGGAATTTACATATCTCCAATTCAGAGATAAAAATGCTGAAATACCAGCAATATTTGCTGTAGACGAAGAGCTCAGAGAATCTATCGTGAACTATAGATTAAATACAGAGATGGGGAATACTGTGGTAATTGAACAGGTATTTAAGAAACTATCCGTTAGATCTGGTAAAAAAATTGCATGTTTGTTCAACGAGGCTTTTGAAAAATATCGGAAGTAATTTTAATGGGGGGTAATTGTGGAGACCAATACTGATAGAGCAAAGGAAATAAAGCTCCTCCATTTGGATCCGATGCAAAGAGAAATCCTTACAGAAATAATTACAAAATTTCTAGAACATAAGAAGGTCGGAGTAAAAGAGTCCGTAGAAGCATTTGTGCTTTATATACATAAGTTAGCAGAATCATCAGCTTCTGGAACAAAGCATTTATGTGATGTTGACGGAAATTTAAGTACAGAATCTGATAGTTATCTGCAGAAATTTACAGAAGCTCTCGCTATTTGTTCTGGCTATAATATAAATTACTATAAAATACTTAGTTCTGATGGAATAAAATATCTTTTGGCTAAAGCTACTGCTCCGAGAAATAGAATGACCATGCAGCATATTCACGAACTAGAATATAAAATCAAAATTCTAACCTATAGCTTGCTAGATAATGCTGGAACAGAAGTTAAGGATCATCTTTCTGAAACAGAAGATCTTTATATGCAAGGTCTTGCATCAATGAATCCTATAGTTATGAAACACGCTTTCGCGGAGCATATTGTTGATATGATAATGACAAGCGAAAACCATACACTGACCGATGTCATGGAGCTAGTGCATAAATACTCAAAATATTTGGGTGGTAATATCCCATCAGAGGAGCTGATCGAGAGTCTGATACAAAAATATAGCGATATAGAACAACATAGAGATGTTGGAATGGTGCACGCTGCTCGAGTAGAGATATTCAAGTTATTAGAGGGGGTGCAGAATGGAGAGTGATATAAATGTTAAACAAGAACTTCGCAAATATGCGGTATATCAATTAATGAGCTATATAAATGAGCAAACAAATGGTAGATATGTGTCTCCTCTGCAAATGCACAAATTAAGTAAGGGAGTCGAAAATATATGCGTGGCTGCTTTTGGAGAAGCCTATGCGCAACTAATAAGGAAAGATACGCCGAGAATATTGCGTGCCGCCTTAGAAACAAGGCAGCTCGGTCTTGGGCATAAAATGCTCAAATTTTTCGACAATCAAACCAGAACTCAAGGAAATAATATAGTATCAATGATTCTGGGTGACATTATAGGCAAAGATTCTGCAATAGCGCATAGCGAAAAAGCAGGAATGATAAAAGCTTCTTGGGTAGAAAAAATGAAAGCAGAAAAAGAAAAAACAACCGAGAGAGCGATGGAATGAGTGGAGAAAGTATAGTTGTTGATGTGAATAAGGCACAAGTTGGGACCATATATCCTGATTGTCTAGCCTCACTCTATCTAACAAAATGTGATGTATTTGAGAAAATGATAGTGGCTTTAGAAAGCCAAGAAGATATTTCTGCCGGTTTAAAATCTGAAATGGAAGATTTTGTTAAACAATATACAAAAACGAATCGACAGCCATATCTTAATGCGTTGGGAAGTACTGAAATTGAAAAAGCTAGTAATGTTGGTCCAGATGAATTTCAAATGGAACAAATCGTAGCCACTGCTCTTCAAGCTATTAGTAATGGAAAAGAGCGTGAGGATATAAAAAAAGATGTAGATACAGCTCTACAAAAGATGAAGGCAGCTTTGGTAAAAATATTTGAAAAAGATATTACTAGACCAGGAAGAGTAATTACAGTCAATGATAAGATTATTAATATTGATAGTACTAAAGATTTGCAGAATCTTGTACCAGAACTTACAGGAGAGCAAATAGGCTATTTACAAACTTTTGGTCATCAAGGTGTATTGACTAACTCTTGGAGTGTTGCTACCCAGGAATTACTGGCTCTGAAACAAAAAGTAGCTAGTTCTGGTGATAATATATTACTTAATGTTATTGTGAAAGATGGAAAAGTACAATTAGTCTCATCAATAGACATACAAATCATAGATCCTGAAAGAGATATGGGGGAACAAAAGCGAAATCCTACTGATGTTATCAGAGTATCCAGTATTATTGATATTACGCATCTAAAAGGGCAAACTTTTCAAATCGGCAGAGCTACAGGAGATGTGCCAATGACGGCCGTATATTCTGATGTTAAAGGTGACAACAAAGAATTGTTGTCAGAATTAGTAAATTCCCAGTTTTCTAATCCAGATCAGTCTTTGAAACATGGAAAAGCTAGTGGTGTAAATAGCCTAATAGATTATGCTCGTACCAAAGGTATTCCAGTCCAAAAAGCTTTTTCAACTGGATCTAAAGACGGTATAAAAGAAAGAAATGACCAAGAAATAAAAAAAAGAAGAGATGCATACCAGCTTGCAAGCAAAGCTATCGATAAATTTCTTGGAGCTGCAGCAATGTATGCCTCTTTAGAACAAGATCCACAGAGAAGGTCAGAATTTGCTGCTAGAAAAATTGCCGAATATATACAGGACAAAGGAGGTGAGTTGGGAATAAATGACCCTGCAATCAATAACATTGCATCACCATTATTGGAACATTTAAGCGCCTTAAAATTAGCAAGTGAAGGATCTAACATCAGCATTAAAGCTGCCACATTAAAACCAATGAGAAATGCTGATATAGTAGGGTATAATTGTGCCCTTGAGTCATTAGCATATTCATCTCTTGAACCAGACCCAAATAAACGTGTGAAATATGCATCAAGCAAAGTGCTAGAATATACTACTGGGGCCCAATCGCATTCAAAAGAATCCGTATCTGCTATAGTTTCTACAACTTTACCTTTTAACACAAAAATTCAAGAAAGAGACGCTGATATGATATTACGTGCTACTCAGGAAAGTAAGGATCTGCCATTAAAAGAAAGATTAATGAAGCTGGTGGATAAAGTTCGAATTAGCGTTGGTCTTGTATCGCAAGATATAGCTCAAGTAGCTACCCAAGTTAAAGATGATAGAAAAGCAAAAAGAAAAAGTTTTGTAGAAGAACTAAGACAAGATCGTGCCGTATCAATGAAACGACGAGGTCGAGAAATATGATTTACTATTTGACCCTCGCTTATATAAGCTGTATTACTATGATGTCTTTGGTAGCATTATATATAATTTCAGGTTATTACAAGAGCAAAAAGGATGAATCTTAAGGTAAGAAATAGGCTAATAGTAACGCTAATTTTATTTGCTTCTATATCTACGGGAATATCACTCATATTATATTTTTTATCAGATAATATTGTATTTTTTATTAAAGATATTAAATAATTAAAATTAAATATATTTTTAATAGTAATAAAATATAAATAATTCAAAATATTGTACAAGCAGAGTTTTCTTAAGAAATTTACATAATTTCAGAAAC
>CAZIGS010000089.1:0-5656 GCA_964538645.1 uncultured Rickettsiaceae bacterium | reverse complement strand
ATGTCTGTTCACCAGGGTTATATAAACGTGGATCTGTTAATACATTTTTATTGATCCACCAGTAAAGTATCATAACCATTAAGCCATTTACTATAGCAATGGCTAGAAGTGGCATAAAGGCAAGTTCAGCAGCTTTTTGACCTAGGAAATAGCTCATTACCCCACTTGTACATAATAATCCTATATTTCCAAGCATACCAAACATAGAATAGAATCTTTTAGCTTCGTCTGTTTTTGTAATTTGATTTGCAAATTGCCAGAACAGGAGGCTTAGCATCATGCTTCCCCATAATTCTGATACTGCATAAAAACTTGATATCCCCCAGTGTCCCGCTGCTCTTATAAACCATTTCAAGTTGGGTAATTCTGCCGCTAGTGATTCAATCGCTTCATGACTTGGATGTGCGAATGAAGGGTTTGGATAGAGCACTAATGCAAAAAATGTTAAATACGCCACAAAAAAACCGGCTACAGAATAAAATACTTTCTGTGGAGTCATGAGATTACAAAGTTTGATATAGATTATCATAGCAATAATTGCTGATGGTAATACTACATAAGTTTTCAGGAAACTTATAGCTTCAGGTCCTATAGTTTCCAATACAAAACTATCTTTTATTGTTCGTAGCATTGAGTAATTGAACAATATGAAGAACATCATAGCTGCCATTGGCAAGAATTTGTTGTTCTCAAATGACTCGATAGGCCAGAAAATTTTTCTAAACCCGGTATGACTTGTGCTACTCATCGTAAAACTCCTTAATATATCTTAATACATACTGCAGTAATTATATACACTATTTAACGATAATGTCAAGCTAAAAGATGTTTTAAATACTAATTTTATTGGGAAGGGGAAACATAGAGGTTTTTATGAGATAAGTCAATGGGAGAATATTGGCATTCGAATGTCGTCGTCACGAAGAGCTCAAAAAGCGACGCGTGATCCACGGCATACTCAAGCTGATAGTAGACATGGATTGCCACGTCGTGGCTAAAGCCACTCTTCGGAATGATCCCAAATACCGAAGATTACGAATCAGACCCCAGTCTTCTTAGTCAGCTCCTGGATTAGATTATCTATTCCAGCATTTGAAATGATACCTGTATATTCAGAACGTTGAGAATTTACCAAGCTTATCCCCTCTGTAATCACATCACATACTTTAAACAAACCATTAACTTTATGGACTAGATAATCTACGTTAATTACATTACCATCAGATTTTGCAACATTGGTTTTTACCATAAAAAAATCGCCGCTTAATGTATCAACAGATTTTACATTCACAGTCTCGCCTTTATATGAGCTTACAGCATTTGCATAGCTATTAACCACATATTTTGTGTATGTTTCAAGAAAGCTTTTCAACTTGTCTTCCGGCATTGTTTTAACCTCTCTACCCAAGCTAAATCTTCCCATCCATGTAGTGTCAAGATTAGAGGCCAACATAGTTCTTACCTCTTGCTCTTTGGATTTTTTATCTATTTTGTCGTTATTTAATATATTGAGTGAGTCTGTAATTAATGTATGTACATATTTTTCTACCTCCACCTCCACTGCGTAAGCGCTAGAAACAGTAAAAAGCATTACTACTAAGAGATTTAAAGCATATTTAATCATGATGACACCTATAATTTTTTGGATAATGGACTTCAGCTTCCCTATGTTGGAAATTATAACTACGTATTGTCACATAAGGATCTGGGGAGGTTTTTTCTATATGATCTGTAATTGGTAAAATTACAGCTCTTTCATGCACCAATCTTGTTCCAGTCACAGCTCGTTTTGCACCGCGACTAATCTTATAATTTAGTGGATTCATAACAGAATTCGCTATCGGTGTATCTAGCATATCTCTAGCGCTTGTACCTGGGAAGAATGGTAAAATTATATATGGACCAGGGCCTACTCCATAACTTGCCAAAGTGGAACCAAGGGTTTGTGGGACGACATGGAGTCCACGTTTCTTGGCAACATCCTCTATACCACCAACTCCTAAAGTTGAATTAACAACAAATTGCCAGAAACTCAATAATGTTTTATGCCCTTCCAACTGCAGCGTGTTATTGACTATAGTCAGAGGCATTTGTGTATTATCTAGAAAATTCCCTACTCTAGCTCTTGTAGCCTCACTAAACATATTATTATAGCCTTTAGCTACAGGTCTGAGGAGAAAATGATCCAATATTGCATTGAACATAAAAATACGTCTATTGAGCTTTTCAAATGGGTCATCTATATCGCTACATACTCCGTAGCTCAATGTTTCTCCACTCAAAGCTACAGGATAATCATCCGCATAAATATTTGAGCTAAAAAGAAGAATTAAAGAAACAAGTAATATTCTCATATAATAAGATCCTTAAGGTTTTACACATACAAAAGCCACGTACGACCCCTGCCTTCCTAATGACCATTCTTTTATATCCATAATGTCAAATTTAGCAAGCTTTAACTGTTCCGATAAATCATTGCTATCATACATAAATGATTTTTTTCTAGGATCCCATATTGTCTTGTTGCTGCAAGGCAACAAGAGCACAAAATACCCACCTTTATTCAGAGCTTGATAGAAGGATTTGAAATATCTGGAGAATTTTTTAACAAAAGACAAGCTATCAAAGCTAAATATAGCATCATATTTCTCATCCTTAACTATAGTTTCTACATCTAAAAGATTAGCTTGAGAGGTTTTATTATAAACAAACCCCCTTTCACCTCTGATATTTTTTATGTAATCTATAAACAGCTCATGTTCATCTACCCCAGTAATATAATACTGTGCATCGGTTTTATAATCCAGATATGACCCTACAAGACCTGTTGCGCAGCCGAAATCTAGCAGCTTCAACCCTACCGGCAAATCCTCTGCATTTTTCAAGAAAAACTCTATGAATTGCAATGGTAATTCTATGGGTTTATTATAAAAATCTTTGGCAGAGTATTTTTCATTTCCTTCAAAAATAGTAATACTGCGTAGCATATGCCATATTTCATGCGGTACCTCATCTACCACTTCTGGGTCACTTATAAATTTCCCTAGCCCAACAATATCTTCTTTTTTCGCAGAATTTAGATGCGTAGTAGCAAGTAGATAATCCCCTGTGAGAAAATAGCACCACCCAAGCCAATAATCAATTTCTGGATTGTCTTTATCAAAGAACATTTTAGCTATACGAAAACGTAAAAGAGCATCTTTAATATGACCACTATGTAAATGATACTTACCGAGCTCAATGTTAGTTTGGCCTAGGTTTCGAAATTTCATTATTTGATCATGGATAAATATCTCTATTCTTTGCTTAGAATTTTTGAACAAATAAGGGATATTCATCACATAGTCAGTTACAATTGCGAGAAGATTTAGAATTCTTCTAAAGAGATTTGATAGGATATTGTTCATCTGATTTAATAATGATTTGATTTCTGAACATGTTTTCATATAATCCTTTCCAGATCAATGGAATAATAAAAATTACTATTATAACTCAATTTACGGTACGCATTTATGTCACTTATTGCTTCTAAACTCCATAATATTAAACCTTCTGCGACACTTTCTCTAACGCAGAAAGCATTGGAATTACAAAAACAAGGGAGAGATATTATTTCTCTTACTGTTGGCGAGCCTGATTCAGATACTCCACAAAACATTAAAGAAGCTGCTATTCGTGCTATAAATGCTGGTTTTACAAAATATACCAGCGTAGATGGTATTTCGGAATTAAAAATTGCTATTCAGAAGAAGTTCCTGAGAGAGAACAATCTCGATTATGATATTAGAGAAATAATTGTTGGAGCAGGAGCAAAGCAGGTTATATATAATCTTTTTATGGCATCTATTAATGAGGGAGATGAGGTTATAATTCCGGCGCCATATTGGGTTTCTTACGTAGACATAGTACTTCTTGCTGGAGGTGTACCAGTGGTTGTTGAATGCACAATGGAAGAGTCATTCAAACTGACTCACCATAAGCTACGCAAACATATTACAGATAAAACCAAATGGATAATTCTCAATTCGCCAAGTAATCCTACTGGTGCAATATATAGCGCTGAAGAGCTTGAAATGATTGCAGAAGTTATGCGCGAATGCCAACATGTATATACTATGACTGATGATATATATGAGCATATTATATTTGATGAAAAGAAATTTCATAGTTTAGCAGCAATTGCGCCAGATCTTCAGTCACGTATTTTTGTTGTAAATGGTATATCAAAATCCTACGCTATGACAGGTTGGAGAATAGGGTATGGCGCTGGGCCAAAAGAGCTAATAAAAGCCATGACTCTTATTCAATCCCAAAGCACGTCCAATCCATCCTCTATAAGCCAATACGCTGCTATAGAGGCTCTGTCAGGCGATCAAAGCTTTATTGCTAAACAAAATAAAGAATTTATGGAGAGAAGAAATTTTGTAGCTACTCAGCTCAACCAGATAGAAGGAATGGACTGCCTTCTTCCTGATGGTGCTTTCTATTTATTTCCAAGCTGCAAAAGTTTCTTTGGTAAAAAGATGCCTAGTGGAGCTATAATAAACGATAGTAATGATTTTGCTGAATATTTATTACAATATGCAGATGTTGCAGTAGTGCCTGGCAGTGCATTTGGTTTAGAGGGGCATTTTAGAGTATCAATTGCAGTTTCTAAGACGTCCTTAATTGCAGCTTGCATTAGAATTACTGAAGCGTGTGAGAAGATTTTATACTCTGTTCGATGATTTGTGACCATTAATAAGTCTGACGCGAATAATGCTCTTACTCATTTTCTAGCTCATCTGAAGTTTTCGCTCCCTTATCTATTAATTCTCTTTGAATATTTTGTATATCTGGTAGTATTTCCTGAAATTTTCTTTCAACCTGCTTTTCCAGCCTTATATCTCCACAAGTACTTCCTATCCAGATAATATCGTTAAAAAGATCTATAACTGTTTTGCCTTCTGGGTTTGTGGTATTAATTTCCAGCCTACTTTTAAACATCAAACTCAAAAACTCTCTATCTATTAGCGCTTCAAGCAGTACTATAGTTGGTTTATTTTTTAGCTTATTTAAAAAATAATGTAGAGTCGTATTTCCTCTTTTATCTAAAATATCAGTATCAGTACCCGGAATATTCGCTCTTAACTTTCTTATTACTATTCTTTTATCCTCAATAGTCAGATAAGGAGACGAAATAAGTATATGCATGAGTGGTGTATCTTTATAAAAAGCATTATTAAATTCCAGGTTAGATTCTTTTAATTCTTGCGTGAGTTCATTAGTTATTTTCAGCCATTTTGTGAATCTTTCATGTGAATTTTCTGCATCCGAGATAGTCTGAGGGTCCGTTTCTAAATGTTGTGCAAATCTTTTTAAAATTTGTATATGAATTTTTTGCTCTTCTATTGACGATATTGGAAACATTTGTTTATTAATAATGAATTATATATTTTCATTTTAATGATATCAAATACATGACAAACAAGTAAATAACCTCTTATAGAATGCACAATAAGAGTTGTTACTTGTGTTATTTGTGTTTACAAGCTGGCTTATATTAAAAACTTCTGAGACAATTATATTAACCTGAGCTTGATGTAAGAAATAGCATGAAACTGCTTACAAAGGTCATCCTAGTGCGCCTTTGTACCGTCATCCTCGGCCCCTTAGT
>CAZIGS010000088.1:0-5723 GCA_964538645.1 uncultured Rickettsiaceae bacterium | reverse complement strand
AAATGGGTCCTCGTGTCAAGCACGAGGATGACGACTAAGGGGCTGAGGATGACGACTAAGAGGCCGAGGATGACCTTTGTAAGGAGTGTCATGCTATTTCTTACATCAAGCTCAGGTTAATTAAATATATTTATAGGAGGAAATTATGTAGGATATAAAAACATAGAAAGGTAAAACACTCCTAATAGAATCTGACTATGGTAATGCTCAAGCCCTTGATAAAGCCTGTCTACGCTTTTCTCTGTAATCTTGAATTGACATCACAGAGCCTGGTACAGCTTTATCGATAAATAATACACCATCTAAATGGTCTATTTCATGCTGCATAATACGAGCTAAAAATCCTTCTGCTATACCAGTATAAAAAGTTCCATGAATATCATATGCCTCATATTGCACTTTCTTATAGCGCGGAACAATTCCAGCAACTTCTCCTACAGAAAAGCACGCTTCATAATCCTCATTCAGCCCAGCTTCTTCTATGCCACGATAAGATGGATTTATCCAAATAGTTTTAGGCATGCTTTGAGTCCAATCAGGACGAAATTTTTTAAATGATTCATCTTTTGGCGTAGCAAATATTAGGATTTTTTTTGTAATTCCAATTTGCGGAGCTGCAAGACCACTGCAGTTTTCTTCATTATCATATTTATGTTCTAATATTTTGATATCTTCTAAATCTTCTTTAGAAAGAGGAAAATTGAGTTTTTTGGATTTGGTACGTAATATTGTATCTGATTCTGGAGTACCATAAACAATGTAGTTTACAATAGAGTTTGTCATAAGTACTCCTCGAAATCGTCCTTGCAAGTGAGTCTGAGTAGAGCTATGCTCTGTAACTTCCCTCCTCGCAATGATGGCTATTTCTTCAACAAATTCACCATAGTTTTGCCTATTTCTGCAGGGGAAGCTGACACTGAAACTCCAGCGCTTTTTAGTGCCTCTAATTTTGTTTCAGCAGAACCTGTACCACCAGAAATAATAGCACCAGCATGACCCATACGCTTACCTTCTGGAGCAGTAACACCAGCTATAAAACCTACAATAGGTTTTTTGATTTTAGAGGATTTGATGAATTCTGCAGCCTCTTCTTCTGCACTCCCACCAATTTCACCGATCATAATTATTGAGTGAGTATCAGGATCACCCAGAAACATTTCTAAACAATCTATGAAATTTGTACCATTCACTGGATCACCACCAATACCAATACAAGTAGACTGTCCTAGACCTGCGGCTGTTGTTTGAGCTACAGCTTCGTATGTTAGCGTGCCAGAACGGGATACTATACCTACGCTACCTTTTTTATGAATATGGCCAGGCATAATACCTATTTTACATTCATCTGGAGTAATTACTCCTGGACAATTAGGGCCAATTAATCTTGTTTTAGAGCCTATTAATGCTCTTTTTACACGCACCATATCTAGAACTGGTATTCCTTCTGTAATACATACCACAAGTTCAATACCTGATTCTATGGCTTCTAGAATTGAATCTGCTGCAAATGCTGGTGGAACATATATCACACTCGCATTTGCCCCAGTTCTATCTTTTGCCTCTTCTACCGTATCATATACAGGAAGGTCCAAATGAGTATTTCCACCTTTACCAGGAGTAACACCACCAACCATTTTTGTACCATAAAGAATAGCTTGCTGAGAATGAAATGTACCTTGAGAGCCAGTAAAACCCTGGCAAATAACCTTTGTATTCTTATTTACTAAAACTGCCATATCAATCCTTATTTTATTTATCTAAATCGTCATTGCGAGGAGTCCCTGAGGACGACGCGGCAATCCATTTCAGTGTCATTCCTGCCTTCAGCTTAAATGACATCGAAGATACCCATGGATTACTTCGTCACTACATTCCTCGCAATGACTTATTATTTTATTTGTGCTACAATTTTTTCAGCAGCATCACCTAAATCATCAGCCGCTATAATTTTCAGATCAGAATTAGCCAATATTTCTTTTCCTAACTCTACGTTAGTACCAGCTAAACGTACTACTAGCGGAATATTTAGACCTACATCTTTTGCTGCAGCTATTACTCCTTCTGCGATAATATCACATCTCATGATACCACCAAAAATATTTACCAAAATACCTTTCACATTGGTATCTGATAAGATAATTTTAAACGCTTCTGTAACGCGCTCACGGTCTGCTCCACCACCCACATCCAAGAAATTTGCAGGTTCACCACCGAATAATTTGATAATATCCATGGTAGCCATCGCAAGTCCAGCGCCATTAACCATACAACCTATATTGCCTTCCATTTTGACATAGTTCAAACTATGTTTTGTAGCGCGAAGCTCCAATGGATCCTCTTCCGCCTCATCACGGGGCAATGAAATATCTTGATGTCTGAATAATGCATTATCATCAAAATTGATCTTCGCATCCAAAGCTCTCAAATCACCTTCTGTTGTAATCACCAGAGGATTGATCTCTATTTGATCTGCATCGGTAGCTATAAAGGCATTATAAGTAGATTTTACAATCTCTACCATTTGCTTAATATTATCACCTGTAAGACCTAAGGCAAAAGCTATTTTGCGGCAGTGAAAATTCTGGACCCCCATAACAGGATCTACATGTACTTTAACAATTTTTTCTGGTGTCGCCTCTGCTACATGCTCAATCTCTACACCACCTTCTGTTGAAGCAACAAAAGTAACGCGACTTGAAACGCGATCCAAAACCACACTAAAATAATATTCTTTAGCTATGTCGCACCCTGATTCTACGTATAATCTCTGGACTTTCTGGCCAGCTGGACCTGTTTGGTGAGTGACTAAATTCATACCCCACATATTATGAGCAGCTAGCTTTGCTTCTCCTTGGTTTTTTACAACCTTAACACCACCGCCTTTACCTCTTCCACCAGCGTGAATCTGAGCCTTCACTACATAAAGAGGGGCATCAAAATTGTCAATTATACTATCTATTTTATCTTGTGCTAGAATAACTACGCCATGAGAAGTTGGAACTCCGTATTTGCGCAATATTTCTTTTGCTTGATATTCATGTATATTCATATTGTTTTACTTTTATAGTTGTTTAAAAACTCTTCATCCTCGGGCGAAGACCTAACTACGAACAGTCTACACAAATATAGATGGTATGTAAAGTAGGATTCAAATTTTTGTACTGTGATGGCTTTTTATTTTTTTGGCACTTGATGCTTTAAAGGTGAAGAGATCTACTTGATTTCTTTTTTATCTCGCCACTTTACTTCTGGAGGCAATGACATAAGTATTGCCTCTATTAGTCCTGTTTGTAAACTTTATCTCTTAAAGCTATTTTTAAAACTAATATAGTAAATTTGTTTCCTTCGATATGACAGATAATTCTAAACTTATCTACCCTATATCTCCAAAGTCTTACTAAATCATATCTTAAAGCCTTACCATATATTTTGGGATCGTTGCTTTTCGCTATTTTAGAAAGGTAATTATTTATTTTGCTTTGCGAGAGTATATCTAACTTTCTAAACTCTTTCGCAGCAGGAAGATCAAACTCAATCTTCCAATTCACAATTATCATCCATTAATTGGCTGAGGCTATATCGAGTGTTTTTCGCTTCTAATCTGCTTAGAGCAATAAAATAATCTTCCTTTTCATCCAAAAAATATTCCACTGCCTTTTTAAGAAGATAGCTTTTAGTTCTATCGGTTATTGCAGCTATATTTTCTAGCCTCATATATAAATCATCATTCATTTTTGTAGTTACTGTATGCATAGGTATACCTATTCTCATCTGTTATACCTTTTACTATATAGCACACCAATAGCAATGTCAATATCACCACCTAACCTCAGGAGGCAATGACATAAGTATTGCCTCTATTTCCTCACTAATCAGAAGACCGAACTTTACCCCTGAGAATAAAATTTACAAACTAACATTGTGGCATTATAATGCTAAGCGATTGAGGAAATTCAATATACCAATATAGACTCTATATATAATGATTGTAGGGTCATTATATAATTTCTCTTTTTAGTATTTCAATATTTTTAATTTGTAAGGTTATTTAATGTTTAGAAAAATAAAATCGTTTAATTTATTGCTTTTGACTCTATCTTTAGCTAGTTGCTCAGTTTATAAGGCTTCTTCTAATGAGGGTATAACAGTATCAGATATTAAAAAATGCAGAACAGAGGGATGTTTTCTTTCATATGGGATGGATATTATTTCTAAGCATGATAATGACAAAGACGATAACAAATTGGGACAACATGTTGTTGTATACAGAGCTATAGCAAGAAAATCTGGTGGTAACTACATTAGAGCTGCTGGACATGGAGTGCTTGATGTTATGACCCTAGGATTATGGGAAATTGCAGGTACCCCAGTCGAAGGCGCTTTATCAAACAATAGAGGATACATAACAGCTAAAGTAATTTATGCTCGCAAAGGTGATGATATTGCACATGAAGTAAAAATCTATGATGCTTATGGTAAAATGGTTGTTAACGAAGTATTTCATCATTAGAATTTATAATCACCACCTAACCTCAGGAGGCAATGACATGAGAATTGCCTCAGTATTTCCACCAGTCATGAGACCGAATTTGGTTCCACGATCATATAATAGGTTAAATTCAACATATCTACCGCGTTTTACAAGCTGAGCTTCTTTTTGCTCATCAGTCCATTCCAGGAAAATTTTTGGAGTAATAATCGCTGGCATAGCCTCCGAGATAGCTCTCCCTACGTCTTGAGTAAAAGCAAAATCATTCTCAAAATTCCCACTATTATGATAGTCATAGAAAATTCCCCCTATACCTCTCGGCTCATTTCTATGAGGCAAAAAGAAATATTCATCACATTGTTTTTTGAATTTAGGGTAATATTCTGGATCATGCTTATCACAGGCTTCTTTGAAGTAATTATGAAAAGCTTTAGTATCTTCGTCATCAAGAAATGTGGGTGTCATATCCCCCCCACCACCAACCCAGCTTTTTGTAGTTTCTATATATCGTGTATTAAAATGAAATGATGGTATCAAAGGTGATTTCATATGAGCAACCAGTGAAATACCGGTAGCAAAAAATGCAGGATTTTCAATAGCACCAGGGATTTCTTTGCGCATTATTTCGCTAAATTCCCCATATACTGTAGAAATATTTACACCGACTTTCTCGAAAACATTGCCACGCATCAGTGACATCTCACCACCTCCGCCACCATCACGGCCCCATTTTTTACGCTCAAATAGACCTGTCCTCAAGCCTTTTTTAGTAGCATATGTGGCCTCAATATTTTCAAATTTTTGACATAACTCGTCTCGTAAAGACCTAAACCATTCGCCCGTAACTTCACGTTGCTGCATTACTCTTCTCTTGTTTTATCAAAATTGCTTTATATTCTTTTGAAAGTAAGCATACGCCATATATCCATATAACGCATACAAGCATAAATAGTAACATTAAAAATATTGCTATATCGTCATATTTTGAATATGGGAAAATTGTAAATGTCATAAATTGTATAAAAGCTCCTGCTGATTTACCAATTTTATTACCCACTACATCTACAGCTGCCTTTCCTTTGGCTTTCATCTCATCACTTAATGGAATATATGCCATTTCTTTTGTTGCATCGAATAATGAGTATTTAGCACCTTTCCCTAATACATTTTGTAACCCACCTATAAATACTATAATGGTCAAAGATGAAACTGCTGTAACACTAGCAAAAATTAT
>CAZIGS010000087.1:0-5733 GCA_964538645.1 uncultured Rickettsiaceae bacterium | reverse complement strand
AAATAGCATGAAACTGCTTACAAACCTCATCCTCGGCCCCTTAGTCGTCATCCTCGGCCCCTTAGTCGTCATCCTCGTGCTTGACACGAGGACCCATTTACAATTTTATGGATCATCTGGTCGGTGCCAGATGATGACGAATGTGGCTAAAACCTATTATCTTTTGGAAACCCTGTGGGTGGGATCTTGCCACCAGCAGCCCTACGGGCAAGCCATGGAAGCAAGTTATCTTCTGTACGTTTTTTACCAGCACCGTAGCTCCAGCTAAAACCTTTTTCTTTTTCAAAGACTTGTATATCACTCAAACTGCCTTCCTTGAATTTCTGCAAAATAACACCTTGGCCTTTTTTCATTTCAGGAATTTCATCGAGCGCAAATATGAGAAGCTTTCTATTATTGCCAATGGTTGCCACCATATTACCATCAACTGGCACAGAAGCCAAAGCTCTATCTGGCTTGGTAACATTCAGCACCTGTTTACCCATTTTTGTATGAGCCACCATTTCCATACTATCTACTATAAAACCGCGACCTTTAGTACTCGCTAGGAGTAATCTTACACCTGGCTTTGCTATGTGGAAATTAACTATCTCATCCTCATGCTCCATATTCACAAGAAGCTTTAGGGGCTCACCATCTCCCTTTCCTTTATAAAAATTATCAGCAAGAATAGTGTAAAACCGCCCAGATTCAGTAAATATAAGTATTTGATCAGTAGTAGAGCAATGAAGAGTATATTTCGCCTCGTCCCCTTCCTTATATTTCAAACCAGAAAAATCCGTTATATGCCCCTTAACGGAACGTATCCATCCTTTTTGTGAACATATTATAGTGATAGGCTCACGCTCTATAAAAGCCTCTATATTAACTACAGTAGCAGAAGATTCAGCACGTTCTTCAAAACTAGTTCTACGAGCCCCTAAAGTAGAGTTATAACCAAATCTATTTTGTATATCCTTAACCTCTGCTTTAATGACTTTTCTACATTGTTTTTCATCAGATAATATAGCTTCGAGTAGTAATTTTTCTTTGAGGATTTTGTCATATTCAGCCTGAATCTCAATCTCTTCTAATTTGCGAAGAGACCTAAGCCTCATATTAAGAATAGATTCAGCTTGGAGCTCTGTAAGTTTAAAAGCCTCCATCATCACAGCTTTAGGATCATCTTCTTCACGGATTATTCTAATTATTTCATCCAGATTTAAATAGGCTATTTTAAAACCCTCTAAAATCTCCATTCTGTGATTTATTTTATCCAAGAGAAACTGGGAACGCTTAGTGACTATGGTTTTCCTATGGTCTAAAAACTCTTCCAAAATTCTCTTTAAATTCATCACCTCAGGAATATTTTTGGAAGAAAGCACATTCATATTAGCATGAAAACGTATTTCTAGATCACTTTGCTTAAAAAGTGATTCCATAATAACTTCGGCATCACATAGACGATTCTTAGGCTCTATAATTAGCCTAACATCTTCAGCAGACTCATCTCTCATACCATCTACTAATGGCAGTTTTTTCTCCTTAAATAATTCTGCAATATGTTCTATAAGGCGAGATTTTTGCACCTGATAAGGAATTTCTGTAATAACTATCTGATATGTACCATGACTCAAAGATTCTTTATGCCACTTAGCTCTAAGTCTTACACTACCTTTCCCTGTTTCATATATCGCAGCTATAGAAGCTTTAGAACTAACTATTATTCCACCACCAGGAAAATCTGGCCCATGAATAAATTCTACTAGTTTTTCTACGGGAACATCGGGATTGTCTAACATATATAGCATTGCATCGCATACTTCATGCATGTTATGCGGTGGAATACTAGTAGCCATACCTACAGCAATACCTTCAGAACCATTTACCAATATATTGGGGAAGGCAGCAGGCAGGAGAGTAGGCTCTTCATCAGAATCATCATATGTAGGTTTAAAAGTTACAGTATTTTTGTCAATATCACGCATTAATTCTAAGGCTATTTCAGTCAGCCTCGATTCTGTATAACGCATTGCAGCAGCATTGTCACCGTCTAAAGAACCAAAATTCCCCTGCCCGTCAATCAAAGGGTATCTTAAGCTAAAATTTTGAGCAAGACGGACTAACGTATCATAAATAGCTGTATCACTATGAGGATGGTATTTACCTATTACATCACCAACAACTCTAGCGCATTTTTTATAAGCAGCATCCGGCGAGAGCTTTAAAAGTAGCATCGCGTATAAAAGCCTTCTATGCACCGGCTTAAGCCCATCACGCACATCAGGAAGTGAACGAGACATTATTGTAGAAAGCGCATAGGATAAATAACGCTCACTAATGGCTTCTGCAAAATCTACTGTTATTATGTTATCGTTGGTCATGGTTTAGTTTTTATGTCTTCCTCAGACTTGATCATAAAATTCATCTTGCACTTGTTACATAGAAGATTTGAATCCTAAAATCAGGATAAACAAATAGATTTAACTGTCAAGCACTAGTATAATGGCTCACTAGAATATAGGTTATTAGAAAGATTTTTTGGGTGTACAATATGGCTCTATAACTTTATCCCTGCAATCAGCTCCTTCACAGCTCCCGCAGATTTTTCAAAAGCAGCTTTTTCATCTGAAGTTAAAGATATTTCTACTATTTTTTCTACACCACCAGCGCCAATTACTACAGGCACACCCACATAAAGATCTTTCATACCATATTCACCATTAAGATAAGCAGCGCATGGAAGAACACGCTTTTTATCGCGCAAATAGCTTTCTGCCATAGCGATTGCAGATGTTGCAGGAGCATAAAAAGCAGAACCTGTTTTGAGTAAATTGACTATTTCGCCACCACCATTACGTGTACGATCTACTATAGCATCTATTTTTGCCTGAGTAGACCAACCCATTTTTATAAGATCAGGCACTGGAATTCCAGCCACAGTAGAGTATCTAACCAATGGCACCATAGAATCGCCATGACCACCCAAAACAAAGCTATTTACATCTTCAATTGACACACCAAATTCTTGGGATAAAAAATAACTGAAACGTGACGAATCAAGAACACCAGCCATACCAACAACCTTATTTGGTTTTAAACCACTGGCTTTTTGCATAACCCACACCATAGCATCTAAAGGGTTTGTAACAACTATAACGAATGCACCAGGAGCATATTTAGCTATTGCTTCCCCTACAGATTTTATGACATTTGTATTGATTGAAACTAAATCATCTCTGCTCATACCAGGTTTACGTGGAACACCTGCCGTTACAATAACTACATCACTATCTTTTATATCTTTATAATCATTGGTACCAGATATTTTAGCATCGCTACCCTCTTGCGCCGACGCTTGAGATATATCTAAAGACTTACCTTGCGGAATACCTTCAGCAATATCAAATATTACCACATCTCCTAAATCTTTTGTCATAGCAAGATGTGCAAGAGTTCCGCCAATATTTCCACCACCTACTAATGCAATTTTCGCTCTAGACTTCATATAAATACTCTTTTTGGTTTTGATGTGATTATATCATAAAGTATAAGCTCTATCTAATATAGGGAAGTTATAATATGTTAGGAGTTAAATATTGCAGCAATAATGGTACAGAAATCTAGTCAGAGTCACCCTAGAAACTATACCATCCATGCCAAAAGAGAGATAACAGGTACTTCGTCATCCTAGTGCTTGACACCAGGATCCACAATAATAGGTCCTCGGGTCTTCGCCCGAGGATGACGGATAAAAGAATTTGTTTAAGAATTCATACTGTCAAAAAAATCGTCATTACACTTAGTATCTTTGAGCTTATCTATCAAAAATTCAATAGCATCAGTATTACTCATTGCATTAATAATCCTACGCAATACCCACATTTTGCTTAGGCGCGTTCTGTCAACTAACAATTCCTCCTTACGCGTACCAGACTTTGTTATATCCAACGCAGGATATACACGTTTATCAGAAATTTTACGATCTAAGACAATCTCAGAATTACCTGTACCTTTGAATTCTTCAAAAATAACCTCATCCATCCTGGACCCTGTATCCACAAGAGCTGTAGCAATTATGGTCAACGAACCACCATTTTCAATATTTCTAGCAGCTCCAAAAAATCTTTTTGGCCTTTGCAGAGCATTCGCATCCACCCCACCAGTTAAAACTTTTCCTGAAGATGGCACAACAGTATTGTAAGCACGAGCAAGCCTTGTGATTGAATCTAACAATATCACTACATCTCTTTTTTGTTCTACCAATCTTTTCGCTTTTTCTATAACCATTTCTGCGAGCTGCACGTGCCTTACAGCTGGCTCGTCAAATGTTGAACTAACAACTTCCCCACAAACAGAGCGCTGCATATCTGTTACTTCTTCTGGCCTCTCGTCTATAAGAAGAACTATAAGATAAGCCCCTGGATGATTCGCTGTAATAGCATGCGCAATATTTTGAAGCAACATAGTTTTACCAGTTCTAGGAGGAGCAACTATTAAAGCCCTTTGACCCTTACCGATAGGAGACACAAGCTCTATTATACGATTACTTAAATCCTTAGTGCCCATAACTTCTAGATTGATTTTTTCATTTGGATAAAGAGGTGTTAAGTCATCGAAATATATACGATGCATTACTTTTGGTGTAGGTTCAAAATTCACTTGAGTAGCCTTTATAAGAGCAAAATAACGCTCACCTGGCTTAGGGGCACGCACCTGTCCTTCTATTGTGTCACCAGTTCTAAGGCCACATCGTCTGATCTGATTCGGAGAAATATATATATCATCTGGACCCGCTAGATAATTTGCTTCAGGCGATCTTAAAAACCCAAAACCATCAGGCAGAACTTCTAAAACCCCCTCTCCTATTATGGAACCACCTTTTTTCTCTACAACAGTTTTAAGTATAGAAACAACAAGCTCTTGCTTAGTCATTGTGCTAGCATTTTCTATTTCCAGCTCTTCTGCTTCTTTTTGAAGCTCTTCCGGAGATTTTCGCCTTAATTGTTTGAGATTTACTACGGGACCGCCTAGATTCGGCTCTTCAAAATTTTCGTGATTATTATTATTATTTTCTTCGTGGGAATGCCCACGTTCCTCATTATTGATACGTCTACGCATATATGAATTACTATTTATTTGATTGACTTATTTAGATTATTGATTGTAGAAAAAACGAAACCAGGATATTGGCTAAGCTCGAGAGTTATTATATTTTTAAACCTAAGCTCGCAGCCATTTTAACAAAAAATCCCCTACTTGTCAAACTAATAACTCGCTAATGTATGAGTTCCTATGACTTGAGACAAAGTTGTGCACTAAAACAGAAGTTCTTTATTGTTTTCATGACATATATGTGGTAAATGTTAGCTATATTAAGTAATCCTCGCGCGAAGACCTGAGGATAACGATTTTTTATGGGCTCCACTTATGTCTTTTATCGATGAATTTATAGAACGCGGATATTATTATCAAGCTACTAATTTAGACGCCTTAAAGGAACTTACAGAAAAGCAAAAAATAGCTGCTTATATTGGCTTCGATTGCACAGCTAAAACGCTCCATGTTGGAAATTTAATGCAGATTATGATTTTGCGCTTACTTCAGCAACACGGCCACAAACCTATAGTGCTGGTAGGTGGTGCCACCACAAAAATTGGCGACCCTACAGGTAAAGATGAGATGCGCAAAATTCTTTCCGAAGAAGATTTGCAAGGCAATATAAAAGGTATCGTTAAAGCTCTATCTAAATTC
>CAZIGS010000086.1:0-5787 GCA_964538645.1 uncultured Rickettsiaceae bacterium | reverse complement strand
CATATGCTCTAAGCTTCTATCCCAGCTAAAAATAAAAACCTGTTTTGAAATATTAATTTGTGGAGCAGCCAGTCCTGCAGCTGGCATTTTTGGCGCTAATGTATTTATCAGTTCATCAGCAATTATTTTTGCCTCTTTAAGTCCAGCAGCGTTCATAGAAATTAATTCTGCTTTTTTCGATAAACAGCTAGATTTTTCACTATCAAAAATAGTGACTATTTTTGAAGCATAAGATTCGTTCATAAAAGATATGATGAATAAAATAACTAATAATACTGATTTGTTTTCCATAATAGCATCCTATAAGGTGTAGTTGAAGAATAAAATGAGATCTGTTTACATCAGCAAAATTATATAGGATTTTTTTGCTGTTCTACTATGTTATCTCGCATTACAATTGAGAATCCAGCGCGCACAAAATCTAAGGCCTACACCAAAGCCTATCTAATATATCCGATATTTTGAGTTGTATTAGACATTAATATTTCTACATTACATACTTTCAATTGTCAATGTAGATTTACATAATTTTACGATATTTTATTATAAATTATTTAAACAGCCTAACAATAACATTTTTAGCAACCTCATGGTTCATTTAATATCTACACTTACATAAAAATATCATACGACAAAAAGCAGTTGTTGTATTGAATACCAAGAGAATATATGATCAACAATAAACTATTTAATTAATTTTTAAGCAAATAGGCGATACTATATATGACATATAAAAGTGAAAAAAAAGTTACAGTGGAAGATAATAGTCATGTAGACACGAGATCTATTGATTTTAATGAAGCAAGAAGAGCAATTGAAAAATCTATATATCAAGGTGGCCAAGTAACTAAAATAGAAGATTATAAATATAGAGATAAGAAAGATATAGGGGTTAATAAAGGTGTCTTGACAGAATGGCGTGATAGAAAAGTATTATTAAAATTTGCTAATTTAACACCAGATTCTTCAGCGGATTTATCTAGCACTATTTTACAGCATAGTAAGAGAATGGTAATCAATGAATATATTGCCGGGTTTTTATATAGTAATTTGTTATTTCCTACTCGTACCCCTCATATAAACTTGGTAGATCAATTTACAGACACTGAAGATAAACAGAAAAAATTTGCTGTAGCATCTGTATATTTTGATTTTGATGATATGGTAAAATATGCAGAAGTTGGAGGAAAGAGAGAGGATTTATCAGGATTGGCTAAATTAGCAGCAGTAGCCTATGGATTAATAGGAGATACTGACTTAAATCAACATAATGTTGGTATAAAAGGTCATGATATTAGCAAAGTGGACCATGGTATATCTTTTGCTGATGTTTTAGATGATGATATATCACACGAGAAAACATTAGATGAAAAAACCTTGATGTTGAGGTCTAATATGAGATTTTCTTTGGCCCCATATTTAAAGGAAATGCCAAAGGATATCAAAAAGAGAGAGCATCGGGACTCAATTTTAGAAAAGCTTAGAGATTTACGAAAAACTGTAGAAGAAGCTAAAGATTCTGAAATAAAAATCAAAATATTATCAACTATTGATACTTTAAAAGATGATTTTGGAAAAAAAGAATCTGTAGAATATGAACAAATTGAAAAATTATCTAAAAACTTAAATCAAATCAGAGAATTATTTGATGATCTTGGTTTAGAACAAGAAGGAATGAGAGATACTTTGTATAAAGCTAAGGAGGTGCAAGATTTATGTGTTTTACTCATCACAGATCATACAAGGATGAAAGATGATATAAGCAAAATTGAGAGTAAAATAGAATCATTGTCTACGGATTTAAAATCTGAATTAGCTCTATGCTTGGATGAATTTAAAGATCATCCTGAGATATTCAACGGTGAATCAAAAGAGGAATATAAAAAATTTTTGGCAGTTGCTGTGAAGGTACAAAATGCTCTTGAAAGCAGTCTTAGTGAGGACGATCAGGATTTGTTCTTATATTTGAAAGACCTGAAACATGTGCTGAATGGGATCTATGAGACAAAAGATAGAATGATATTGAATGTTAATGATCTTCAAAATTCTATTCAATCGATATGTGCTGTACCTTTTACGGTAATCAAAGAATCCGTATCTAGAGCATGTGATCAGTTAAGATCTATAGGTCTTGGAGAGGAAGTTGTATTAGATCCTATCATAGAATATGGTTTAACTGAGAAGGATTTAACGACAATGCTTCCTGATCAAAATTTTATGGATGCAAAAGAAAGGTCGGTGATTAGTTATTTAAGTGAGAGACGTGAAGTGTTGGAAGAATTAGCGAAGGATTTGATGGTGATTTCTAAAATTGAATTAACTGGCGCTACCACAGAAAAGCAAAGGGATTTTTTAGATTACCAATGGATACATTTATTGCGTGATGAAGATCCAGTGGTTTGGGCTGATAAAAAGTGTCACAAGATTGAAGGTAAAGAACCCTTAGAGTGGGCTAAACAAAATCATTATCAAATAAAATCTATTAGAGAGCGAGAGACCGTTCCTAGTTTACGAAGATATCAGATAGCATCCAATGGGCATAGTTTGGATTTTTTATATACTTCAACAAGATCTGATTCTGCTTTTAGATCTGAAGAGGAAAATAAAATTTCGATTTCCACCTCATCTTCTAATAAAAGTATGGCTGTAAATGAAAGTTTTGTAGAAAAACTCAAAAATAGTCGAGAAGCCACTATTGCTGAGAGTCAATCACGAAAATGATATGGTACAACTACAGAGCGCATTTCAGCTTCAAAGGTCTAACACCATTCGAGTGCCCAACAATCCTTAACTGTCAGATCAAGTCCTTACTTTCATAAAATAGCCTTCTTTTGGTATTTTCCACTTTTTCTTCTTATCCACAGGTACTACCATCATCACCAAGAATAACCCAATCTTCGCCTGGTGTTGGGGATACTAACTGAAATGTGTCTACCTCATCTTGTCCATGTTCATTCACCTGCACAGGATCTAATTCATTGTTTGCAGACGCTGTGTGTATTACTAAATGGGCAACTGATGAGAATATATCTGATGTTGGTGTAGAAGAAGGTTCCATTGCAATCTTAAGTAGTGTAGCGATATCTTCTTCAATAGTTACTTCCATTCCGTCAGCTTTAAGGGCTTCTTTTATAGATCCAACATCCTTTCCATGTTGCTGTACATATGCCTTAACAATTTGCTGGAATATTTGTTGTTTCTCTAAATCTTGGATAGGGTTGCATGGTATGGCTATTATTTTTGTATTTGGTAATATTGTAAATTCTACACTAAATGTTTCAGATGGTTGTTTTGCAAAAAGTAATTGTACTTTTTCTGGTGCGTCGATTCTTGGATAAAAATTATATGCGTTGCCTTTATATACAACATGTCCGCCATATTTGTTATGTGTAACAAAAGCCTTTTCTGTAGTAGCAATTTCATTATTTACATAAATATCTACTACTAATCTCAAAAGCTTCTCATCTTCCTTATCAAGATCTTTTCCAACTCCGGGTTTTGATATTTTTTTAGGTATGCCAATTGAAGTATCTTGAAGTTTGATTGTTTTAAAACTTGCTCTTTTGTTTGAATCAGAAATAGTAACGAATTCTCCTGTATACTCTAGTTTAAACTCCTGTCCATTATAATTAATTTTAATATTTGTCATAATTAACCTCCCTATATGATGGCAAATTATACACGCGATTCTATCATGAATAATTTCATGCTACAAGTAAATAAAATAAATTAAATATAGAAAATCAACCAAAACTCATTATTTACTATCAATGATAGAACAATAAACAGGTGATATAAAGTGCAACTTGAGCATCTCTGTAAATATATTAATATATAGTTAAAATAACTAATATTATAAAGACAGTATTAACTCTATCTGTAAAAAATATAATTTTTGGGACTGTTCGTGGTGCTAGAAAATGATATTGAAAACTTGTATGAGAAAAATAATTGATTACTTAGATATTAAAGATATAATTCTCTGTACATGTTTGTAAAGGGTTATATCATGATACTAAGTTCTTTTAATAGGTTTTTTCTTTTTTTATGTATTACATTAGGAACGCAGGTTTTTGCTAATAATATGGTCAATATTTATATAATCAGTGATAAAAATTTTGTAGGGGATCGTAATAATCTTCTAGGGGTTGCCAATCAAACCAAAGAATATTTCAAAAAGCATCATTATATGGTGAATATATATGAGCATGCAAGTGCTGATTTAAGTGCAGTGAAACATAGTATTGCTATAAGTAAGAATAAATCAATAATATTATCCTGTGCTTATTATGGTATAGATGCTATTGCTTATCTTAAAGCAGATCAAAAAGTAGCTCATAATGCTATTGCAGTTCATTTATCACATCAAATACTCAATTCTCCAAATGCCAAACATGAACAAATGGTCCAAAAAAATGGTTATTCAGGAGCAGATCTAATAGTCCTGCCTTCTCATGTGCTTGATGAGGTGTCTATTAAAAACTTGACTAGTGAATATACTAAGCTCTTACAAACTATTGGTGTAGCTCATAACACGTATTTATCAGATCTAGAGATAGCTTATAATCGCGATAAGGCAATGCTACCTAAAGCAAAGAAATATTTAGGCGTGATTCTAGCTGGTGACGCTCCAGATTCTAATGGTGAAATGCACTATTATACAACTGAAGATGCTTATAAATTGGCCGAACATGTTTCCAAATTAGCAATAAAAGAAAAATATACAGTACTTGTTGGTAATGGACCACGTACAGGAAAATTTGATCCTAATACTGGTCGTGAGGCTAATGTTCACAAGGATGGTATAGTTGACCCTGTCACTCAAAGATTTGTTGAAATTTTGAGAGATAAACAAGTTGATTTTAAATTATTTGATTTCCAAAAAGGTCAACCAAGTCGAAAAGAACTTATGTTTGGTGCTATTTTAAAGAATCCAGGAAGCAAAATATTAGTGCCTGGGGAATCAACTTCTATGATATCAGAATCTATAGATTTATTGCCAAAAGGTTCCATTATAATATATCAAAATAGTGCAATGAACGAGAGTCATAATAAACATACAAAAGCAGAGTTTGATAATGGCCGTGCAAGTTGTATGGATCTTAATATGAATGTAGCGCATCCTATAGTTACTGCCAGTGTTACTAGGTCTGCTGCTGAGCTTTCTGCTGAAGCTATTTATCAGCTTGTGCAGGAGCGGTTTGGTAAAACTAAATAGTTTTCCTAGGTGAATATTGTTAGGCAAAGAAAGATATTATAATTGCAACATGAGGCTTTGAGTGTTGTCATTTCAAAAAAATCTGAATTCTTGGCTTTGCAATCCATTTCATACTCTCAAGCGCACAGTAGAAATGGATTACCTAGTAAGGGCTAATGCCACTCATCCATATTAGGAGATCCATAATGCCACTAGCATGATGACTATAGAAGACTGGATATTTGGAGAGTTTTGTTGTAACATGCCTTTCTTTATTTGGAATATATATGGACAACCCTTTTCAGCAAAACACAGATTTATGGTGTCTAGAGTTTATAACTGAATATAAAAACCTTGCTATTTTTGACATTGTATTTGAAGAAAAAGCCCTTACAATTTCCTCTCATGAAATTTCCTCTAATACTATAGAATCTGAGGATAATGATATATGGATGATGCAAATATATTTTGATTATGAAGTGAATCACAATATCATTCCAAAAGAACTAGCTAGTGTTATAAAATCAGACAGTATTAAAATAAAATATGTTGAGCCTAAAGATTGGAGTCTAGAGCCATCAAGCCTTACA
>CAZIGS010000085.1:0-5811 GCA_964538645.1 uncultured Rickettsiaceae bacterium | reverse complement strand
AATGCATAAATGGGTCCTCGGGTCTACGCCCGAGGATGACGAATCGTGCTAAAGCTTATAACAATCAGCTTTTATAGTTTTCTTACATAAAGCTCAGGTTATAAATAAGTTTGTAGGAGACTTATACTTGCTGTGGTTTATGCTAACTTCGCTTTGATATAGCCAAATACAGTTTCAATAATAAATAGTTTTTTGAGTAAAATTCTATCTAAAATTGGTATCAAGTCCTGCTTGGCTATTATCCAAATTTATCTGTATGAAAACTTTAAAAGTCATACCAATGGCAGCTTCAAAAGCCTTAAGTTCATACTCATAATTTTTAGTAATAGGGTCTTCAGTTGTATTAATCTCATATCAAAATCTTAATCTAATTCATCAAAAATACTACCTGTGGGAAGAATATATTCATGATGAGAATTAGCATCAGGCGTAACGAGTAAATCTTCAGCTACTTGAGTAGCAGCTTCCAACTCTTGATAATACTTATCCATAAATAATTTAAGAGTATTTTGATGTTTTTCTGTAATAAGATTCATAATATTACATGATTCTAGAGCTTCTGCTACTCCTTTAGGATTAGTATATGTTTCAGCAACTAATAAAGCTGTTAAAGTATTACATGTTTGCGGACTTGTTGTTAATTTTTCAATCACTAGTGCGATAAACTTAGCCTTTTTATCTTCGTGCAAATTATCCATAGCATCAGTAAAAATACCTGTGGGTACATTTTCAAAATTTCCATAAGCTGTAGATAAATTCATAACAACATTATTAAATAATGCATCAACCGGCTCACCAGCATTCAACATTTGTACGGCTTTAGCACAAAAATCTTTAGCCATATGTTTTACACCTAATTTGACATGTTTAGACCATTCACCAAAATTATTGCTTGAATCTTTGTTAATCTGGGGGTTAAGCTTTTCTGCAAAGCGCTTAATTGCGTATGTCATAACTCCATTAAAATGGTAACTACTTTCTAAATTAACAACTCCATAATTTACAAATTCTTTGTTAATTATAGCATTAACGCTCTGAGTTAGTGGAGACCAATCTTCTGGGTTTGTACTAGAAGAAATATCGTACATCCAAATAGCAACTGCTTTTTTAGCACCATCACCTAGTTTATTTTTGACGATATTTAGAGCCAAATCAAATGCTGGCTTAAATGCTGTATCGAAATCTTTTATAGAATAATCAATCTCGCTAATAACGAACTGCTGCACAGTAGCTACAATATTTATAAGCTTGCCAAGATTACACATTTTCAATTCACGTAAAGTTGCCTTAAATAAATCTGCCAATGGTAGTACAATCGAAGGATCTGCAGGACATGCTACCATTTTAGTAGCATTTGTTTCTACAATATGTATAACCGTAGCAATCATTTTTTTGCAATTTATTGGTTTACTAATCCTATCTTGCATTCTTGTACCCATATCCCCTTGAGTATAAGCATCTCCAGATATACGGTCGATAACATCAGCTATACTACAAGCATTATACCCATATGCCACTTCTACCGCTTCTGAGTTATTTTGTTTATAATCAGAAATAATTCTATTTGTTGCAGCTTCAGTTAGAGGATATTTTTGATACATCTTATCGATAAGTGGTATAATTTTTTGTGCATTTGATTTTGAATCAAGCTCTTCATTTCTTAAATTTAGCATCTCGGTTTCTGATTCAGATATTTTAAGAGGAATTGCTGGTTCTACAGATCCGCATTCTCTTAAAGTTTTAATAAAGCTCAAAGGAAGCTTACGAGCTTTTACAAGCTCAGCAGCATGGTCAATTAATCTCTTGCCATCAGCATCAAGCTTATTAACATTATAAGAAAATTCTCCGGATGCCTTAGTATGTGTCACAACATTTTTTACAAAGTCTGTCTTTCCAGCATGTAATTTTGCTATAAGTATTTTATGTGCTATTTCAGGGGCGCTTACTAAAAATTTACTATATTCATTTTCATTCATATGTTGCTGCAATGAATCTAGAACATCTAGGCTGTCCTTTAAATTGAATTTTGGATGCAAAACAATTTTCAATACTAAATCCATTTTTCTTGTTGCAGAGCAGAATATAGCAAGAGATTTTTTACTATATAAACCTACTTCCATATTAGGGTTAAAATCTTCCCTTTCAAAAATTGCATCAAGTATTTCTGTGAAATTGTTTTCAATGGCATCAATAATTAGTTGATATTTATCAACTTGTTTAGGTTCTGGACGTCCCCAAGTATATCTATTAACAACGTCATGTGCTAAATAATTTCCACCAGCTTTGATAAATTCCACTACTTTTTCTTGGTTTAACTTTGCTATTATACAGATTTGTTCTATAGTGCATTTTTTAAGATCGAAACTTTTCAGAGATATTAATTTTTCAGCTATATCATTACGATTGTGTTTCAGAGCATAGAGTGGTAAATTACTACCATTACTTATTTTTAAATTAGGATCAAAATCTTTTATTTCTAAGATCAAGTCAATAATTTCATTTTCATAAATACTATTGTCAATAGCATTTATTAGTAGTCTTGCGGGATTAGATATTTTGCTATTTCTAATAATCTCTGCAGCGAGTGTAGGAGATGTATTAGCGAGAGTACAGAATGTACCATAATCATCATATGTTTCAAAAGAAACTTTTCCTAGAGATGCTATTTTTTCTGCTAGTTTAGGAAATTTTTTATATATAGATAGTAAATCTGATGCACAATATGTAACATTGGGTGAAGAAATTATCTCATCTCCCTTTTCTAAGATTGCATTAACAATTTCAGTAATATTCTTGGAAAGAGCATATGTTAGGTGTAAGGGGGCATATTCTTTGCTATTTTTAATAATCTCTGCAGCAAGTGTAGGAGATGTTTCAGTAAGAGTGCCGAATATCTCAAGACTACGCATTTGATAAAAATCAACTTTTCCTAGAGACGCTATTTTTTTTGCTAGTTTAGGAAATTTGTCATATATAGATATTAAAGTTGATACATCACATGTAAAATGGGGTGAAGAAATTATATTATCTATCAGACATGGTTGTAATGCGTTGGCTAGGCGGATGAGTTCAAATGCGCTACATGTAAAATGTGGTGAAGAAATTATCTTAGCTATCAAATCATCTCTCATATATACGGGGATTTTATTAAATAGCTGGTGTAATTCGGATCCGTTGCACCTAAAACTAGGCGAAAAAACTATATTATCTATAACATCATCTTTATTTTTATGCTTCATGTAAGTTATCCAATTCATGCCTTCAAAGTTACTTGGTGCTAGAAGAGATATTCTGTTAAAAATTGCTACAACAAGTTCAGTAAGATTGTTGTCAATAGCATATTTAGGTAATCTTGTAACATCGCCATCATAATAACCAGGATTGTTATAACTTGACATACTAAATGATGGAGCTTGCACAAGCTTAACAGCAAGCTCTAATTTATTTTCAGCTAATAAATGATTTATTAGGCTTATAGATTTCACACTACTAGAACCATCTTCTCTATGAGCTAAATGTTCTATAGACATGTTAGGATTTCTTTCAAAAATCGCTAAGCATACCTCCTGCATGTCTTCTGCTAGAGCTGCATTCACAAACTTGATAGGTTCTGATAATGTACCAGTAATTCCTCCATTATTTGAATAATCAGAATCTGGATGTACCAAACCATCATATTCAGCACCTCTTTTAATCATTTCAGCTGCTATTTGAGGATATTTTTTGGCTAATATAAATAATTCTCCAATGTCAATATTATGAATTGAAAATGGTAGATTCCCTAATTCCTCAAGAAGCAAATCAAATCCATAGTTTCCGTAGTATAATGAAGATGTTAAATTTGCTCCTTTTAAGCGGATTAGTTTGTCTGCTATCTCAAATTTGCCTTGTTCTATAAAATAAAAAATATGTCCACTATTAACCCATATTTTTACCCCTTTCAATTCGGCTTCTTTTCTCTTCTTTTCGGATTCATTATTGATTTTACTAAAAAATTCAGTTTTAAGTTGATCTCCTATAGATTCCAGTTTCTCTATATCTTGAGGTTGATCTATTAAGAATGGAAGCAGCTTAAATTTTGTCAGATGATCTCCTCCTAAATCTAACGACGCAAAATCGTCAACACCAACTTTATGCATTTCTTCTACTATCTTGTTTAGGATCCCTAAAATAACTTCTTTTCCACTATTTCTAAGATTTTTATTATTGAGATCCCAGAGTAGTGTAATTATATTCTGACTTGATTCTGTTGACATAGCGCAACCCAAATTAATTAACGCATATAAGGATATATCACATTTTAGTAAAAAAAGCAAGAAATTTATTAACAAACTTTAATAATGGGATGATTGTCTTGAAATAAAGCTCAAAACATGTATTGTAGATTTACTTAGACTTCTTGCATAACAGCTTCTTTTGGTTTATTTTGGTGCCAAATTAGCTGCTCCGCTCCTCAAATATTAAGTCTATGTTCAGGTGCTCGCAGCCAATTTTCCTAAAACTAAATTCAAAATAGTTTGTTATGCAAGAAGTCTAATACTAAAACTCTTAATATCTACCATATTAGTGATGTTTATATTTTTTAGAAAATCTTCATCATGAGAAATCACAATAAATGCGCCTGGATATTGACGTAAAACTTCTATAACATGTTGACGAGTTTCAATGTCTAAATTATTTGTGACTTCATCTAATATCAATAGTTTCGGGACAATAGCTGATATTTTGCTTAAAGATAATCTCGCTTTTTCACCACCTGAAAGTGATTTTATACTAGCATTTACTTCATCGTTTTTCCTGAATAAAAAGTCATTTAAATGGCATCTTATTTTAGCATCACTCCAATCTGGTAAAAAATCTTTCATTAATTCTATTACGCTAATTTCTTTATTTAAATCGTTATAATTTTGGTCTAAATATCCTATGTCTGCTTTATTGGGAGTAAACCAATTACCAGATTTTGTAACCGATGAGTCATTTAAAATAGCTTTTACCAAAGTGGATTTTCCAGAACCATTATTACCAATTAAGGCAAGTTTTTGGCCAGTAAAAACTGAAAGTGTAATATTTTGTAACATAGGTTTCTCATAACCACATACTCCTTCAGTTATATGAACTAGGTTTTTGTAACCAACATCTTTGCTTGTGAGAGAAAATTTAGGTTTTATTATTTCGGGAAGTCTTAGATCTGATAACTTGGATGATAATTCTTGTTTTTTGATCTCTATGCTAGATTTTTTATTACCAGAAGTTTCTTCTGCTCGTTTAGCTTTGGCGTGTGATACCATAGTAGGCCATTTACGATCTTTTATATGCTTTTCACCCTGCATTCTTGATTTTTTGGATCTTGATTGCTCTTTCATTAATGACTCATGGGTTGATTTTTTCTCTCTATTTAACAAGGCTAATTCATGCTCTATCTTATTATATTTATTAATTTTTGATCTCATGTAATCATTATAATTTCCAGCAAATATATTGATAAAACCATTATCAATATGCCATAAAATATGAAATTTCTGCAGTAATTCTATATCATGAGAAACGACAATAATACTGCCAGGAAAATGCTCTAAATTTCGCATCAAATTTTTGCGACTTTGCTTATCGAGATGATTAGTAGGTTCATCTAAAAGCAGAATATCAGGGCTAGCTTGTAGAGCCTCCATAAGTCTTTGATTGAACGATTCTCCTCCGCTTAAATTACCATGACTATCAGTAAGTTGTTCGATGTTTTTAATTATTAAATTCTGCTCTCCAGCTAGGGTTTTTATCATCTTTAAAAGAGTAGATTTGCCAGTTCCATTTCTA
>CAZIGS010000084.1:0-5873 GCA_964538645.1 uncultured Rickettsiaceae bacterium | reverse complement strand
ATACATTGATTCTGGCACAATATTACCATCTACAGGCAAACCAGCTAGACCTGAAGATTTTATGATTCTTATTAGGAGAAGGAACCAATTTTCTCACACGATAATATCGAGCCTTAAAGAATATGGAGTTTCAGTTGCTGGAATAGATAGAATGGCAATAATGCAGCATTTATCTGCTCAAGATATCGTATCTGTAGCAAAATTTATTCTATTACCTGAAGATGATCTAAATCTAGCAGAATTACTTAAATCACCTATCATAGGTATAGATGATATAGAATTGTATAATATAGCATCCAAACCACGCATCGGATCGTTATATGCTACTATTGATAATCCCGATATATTGCAATTGCTAAACTACTTTAGAGAAATAGGTAATTTAGGAGCCTTTAATGTTCTACATTATATTATCGATATAATGGGTTTTAGAAAAATACTGAAAATACATAATGGCGAAGGTTCCGATGATGTATTAGATGAACTTCTGAGCTTGGTGAGCAATTGGAGCAATAAAAATAATGATAGTTTACAAGAATTTATTTATTGGTTAGAGAAAAGAGAAATTGAAATCAAGAGAGAGGTTGCATCATCCAGCAGCGTAAGAGTTATGACTGTGCATGCAGCAAAAGGATTAGAATCTCCTATAGTAATTCTTGCAGACACTACTTCTATGCCAAAAAGACATGGGAATTTCCTATGGAAAAATGACAATTTTTTATGGCTTGGATCTACCCAAAACGCAAATATAACATATAAAGCGTACAAAGAAGAGCTAGAGAATAAAGATTATGAGGAATATCTAAGGCTATTATATGTAGCAGCTACAAGAGCTGAGGATCATTTGATAATAGTAGGTTCTCAAACATTAGAAAAAGAAAATGATGGGTCATGGTACGGTTTAGCTGAAGCCGCTATAAATAGGTTAGAATATAGACAAGAAGATGGTGTTAAGAAGTTTGGCGAGTTGGTAGTTAAACCATCCGACAGATCGCTAAAAGAGGCAGGTTTCATCCCAGCCAAAAATGGAACTCAGAAATCAATAAACTCGATCACAGCTTTCTCTGGGATGACACCAACTCGCAATAATACACCATCTACAGACTACTCCTATGTAAAAAGCCCTCTGGCTTCTAGAATGGATATATCATATGGTACGATTTTGCATAAAATTTTGGAAGATAGTGTGAAAACTAGAAACTTTACTTTTGAACCATCTCACCCATATGTTCAAGCTTTGCCAGCTAAGCTAAAAGAACCAGTAATCACCAAATTATCAAAATTATTTCTGATGGAGGAATTCTTAAACCTCACAAAATATCCATCACTAAAAACAGAAGTTAGCATCGGATATATGGAAGATGATAAGCTGAGAATAGGTAGGATAGACCTTGTAGCAATATCTGATGAGGAAGTTATTATTATAGATTATAAAACAGATAGCGCACCCCCGCTATCTGCTTTAGAAGTAAATTATCAATATAGAATGCAGCTTAAATTCTATGCTGATTCTATGCAAAAAATCATGCCCTATCATAAAATTCGTACAAAGATATTATGGCTTGAGAATCTTGAGTTTATGGAGATTGACTTGATCAACGCCTAAGCCACCTCGCAATGACACTAAAATTTTTATTGCATTTTTATCACAAATAGTTTACTATAAAGTTAATGCTTAACTTTTTTGTTAAGTGTATTTAGATATTAACTATTAGTAGGGAGAGGAAATTATGGGAAAAAACACTACACCAAAGAAAGCTAATAGCAGTAGTTTTTCTATGAAAAAATTAGACAGTGATTTTATGGATTATACAGGAGCATATAAGGATATTTTGTATATAGCTAAAGAACCTTCTTCAGCGAGCTCTTCACCATCACCTTCGAGAAAAGGATCTTTAGAGGCTTTAAATTCTTTAACAGAACACAGCAACGAAGATACAATGGACGTAAATAGCTTTTTCATTACAACACATGCAGAACAACTTTTAGCTGGTTTAGACAGTATGCTTGAGAAAGCTGCTGGTGGAACAGCAGAAATATAAAAAGCAAATTACAATATTATTTTCAAATTGGAGGGGAATATGAAATTTATTAATCTATTACCTAAGGCGTTGGCAACTAGAGCATTTGGATTATTACCAAAAAAAGTAAAATCTAAAGTAGATGAGAGTGACTTACATAACTCAGACACTATAGGCTTACTTACTCCCGCCTCTTCAATGGAAAGCATAGTTTCTGCCTGTGAGGAAGAAACTCAACCATTAAGTGGACCTGTCGCAGACGGGACATCTAACACAGAAATGGATTTAGCCCTTGCAGATTTGGTAGGAAATGCAAGAGCACAAATGCATGCTGAACATATAGGCCAAACCCATACATATAATGAAGAGGAATGCTAAAATACTTTTTACCCCCTATTCACAAGTGAGCTAATGACTCCCCTTAAAGTCTGCAGCTCATTTTTTGATAACTTATCTATTCTGTTAAATATTGCGCGTATATTTTGTGTCATATGTGGAATTCTGTCTGGCGTTCTAAAAAAATTCCGACTATCCAATTCACCTAACAGATGTTCAAAAAAATATTCCAACTCTTGTTTAGTACATAATTCTTGGGTATTTGAAAGATCCTGCCTAGATTCTGCTTTAAACAACTCATAACAAACTATAGCAACCGCATGCGCTATATTTAATGATGCAAATTCTGGATCGGTATCTATTGTAAGCACCTGATTTGCATAAGCGATCTCCTCATTCGTCAATCCACTTGCTTCTCGCCCAAACATAATACCAACATTAGCAGAATATAAAAATTGCTTCGAAAGATCTTTCGATAAGACATAATTCTTATTCATATCCCTAGATGTAGCGGTAGTAGCATATACATATTCCAAATCAGCAATAGCCATAGGAACATTATCATATATTTTAGCATGTTTGATAATATCTATTGCACCAACAGACATTGAGTCTGCTTTCTCATTTGGCCACCCATCCCTAGGAGAAACAATACGCAGCTGCTTTAAACCAAAATTTTTCATAGCACGAGCGCAAGCGCCAATATTCTCACCCATTTGAGGCGCTACTAGGATTATTACTGGTTTCATCTTATTACCTTACATCGTCATTGCGAGCCAGCCTTAGCTAAGCGTCGTGATGGCAAATGTTACCCAAAAAATATCTCACCCGTAGACATAATATATTTTTCTCCAGAAGCAATTTTTATTTTCATTGCCCCATCCTTGTCTATAGTCTCAAATACACCTGAGATTCTATTTTTAATATCACTAATAGTCACAACTTCTCCAATCTTATATGCATGTTTAAGCCACATTTGTCTTATTTTAGAAAAACCATATATCGTCCATATATTATGATAATAATCAAATTTATTCATTACCATACCCAATATATGCCCAACATTAGTTTTAATACCTATATCTTTCAAGGAAGAAGCATTTTCTACATTAGGAGTATGTTCAACATTCATACCTAGTCCAATGACAATCCAACCGCTATCTTCTTCAGGAAGAGATTCGAGTAAAATTCCTCCAATTTTTGCGCCTGATACAAGCACATCGTTGGGCCATTTTAGATTTATATCAAGTTTGATCTTATTTTTTTTAGCCAAGTCATTTATCACGTCATGCACGCATAATCCCATTACAAAAGATAATTGAGCTGCTTTTGCTAAAGAACATTGTATAGGTAATAATATAGACATATATAGATTACCCTCATGGGAACTCCAGTTTCTACCATACCTTCCCCGCCCATCTGTTTGCTGCTTACTCCAGATAACAAGCCTATCTAGCGCTCCAGATTGAATAAGACGCTTTGCTTCGTTATTTGTACTATCTATTTCTTCAAATACAAGAAGATTATATTGTTGCAACCATTTTAAATACATGGCAAAAACTGCATATTGTTGAAAAATTCTGCGAAATTATAAGAAAAAGATATTAGGAAGGTTACAGTAACAAATGTGACAATAATTATAGGCAAAGAAACCACGACTTCCACAGACTCTATTGTAGATTCGTCAAAATACATTGCTTTAATAATTTTCAAATAATAATAAGCCGCTACAACACTTGCCACTATTGCGCAAACAGCTAAACCATATTCACCCACACTAACAAGATCATAAAGCACATAATATTTCCCAAAAAATCCTGCCAAAGGAGGAATGCCTATCATAGATGATATAATTATGACAAGAGCTGCTCCAGCTAGTTTGTTATTATAGCTTAAGCCAGCTAAATCTTTGAAACTTAAATCATCTGCTTTATTTCCAAATAAACCAGAAAGAAGTACAAAAAATCCTATAGTGGTTATTCCATATATAACCATATAGGTAAAAAATGTATGACGCCATAGACCTAATGAAATATCAGCAACTATAGCTAGTAATATATAGCCAGAATTTAGTATAGTACTATATGCCATAAGCCTTTTTATAGAAGTTTGTAATATCGCACCAAAACTCCCTATTAGCAATGATAATACTGCAAAAAACTTTATTATAGGCATAAATGATATGCTAAATTTAGTAAGCGTTAGAGCAATAAACACCACAGTAACACCTAATACTGCAAGTTTTTGTATAGAAGAAAATAATGCTACAACTATTATTGGCGCACCTTCATATACATCTGGTGTCCAAATATGAAAAGGTGCAACAGATAATTTAAACATCATTGCTACTATAATCATACTAATAGCTACTATCACCCCTATATTATGAGTGGAGCTAAGAGAATTACCAATATCAACATATGATATACTGCCTGTGAAACCGTATAGTAAAGACGTGCCAAATAATAAAATAGAAGATGCTAGAGCCCCAAGTACAAAATATTTCAGCCCAGCTTCTGAAGATTTTATATTATCCCTAGCAAAAGCAGCAAGTATATAAGATGGCAAAGATTGCAGCTCTAAACCTACAAATAATATTATCAAATCTCTAGCAGATATAGCAACAAAGCCTCCAATTATAGAGAGTAAAGTCAATATTATAAATTCGTTAGAAATATTATTTTTTGCATATCCTATATAAGCTAAAAAGATCAAAGCAAGGCCAGCTAACATGAATGATTTAAGCCTAATTGTATAAGCATTATTTACAAAGCTGCCATCAAATGCATTTCCATAAAATATTTCACCAGAATTAAACATAAAATATGCAAAAACTATCATAGCAAAAAATATAATGGATGCTACAAATCTACCATTTTTTGTACACAGTACACCAATCATAAGCCCCATCAAACTAAGCACTGCTATACACAGTTCTGGCATAATAACTATCAAATCATGTAACAGTTCTTCTTTACTCATAAAACGCCATTCAATCCCAATCTAAATATTGATAATATATATTCTGGCTGAATCCCTATAATTATCGTAAAAATGCAAAGCACTGATAATATGGAAACATCAATCACCCCTATATCCGTAATATTCTTTATTTTTGGTTTCGTAATTTCTCCAAACATAATATGTTTATATAATAGAAGCATATATATAGCACCAAGCACAACTCCAAAAGCAGCTATAGAGCCCATAGTTATGCTATGTTTGAATATACCGCTTAAACTTATAAACTCTGCTACAAAACCACTGGTACCAGGCAGACCAATAGATGCCATAACAAGCATCATGAAAAAAGTAGCTAGGAGCGGCATTTTAGTAGCAACACCACCATAGGCCGCAATCTCTTTTGTATGCATTCTGTCATACAACATACCAACTACCAAAAATAGACCAGATGAAATCAAACCATGACTTAGCATTTGAAGTAACGCACCTTCTAACCCAGTATAATTCATGCTAAATATCCCAGCAGTTACATAACCCATATGAGCTACAGAA
>CAZIGS010000083.1:0-5981 GCA_964538645.1 uncultured Rickettsiaceae bacterium | reverse complement strand
GATGTAGATCTTATAGACAAAAATACCAAAAATATAGACGAGCATATAGATAGTCTTCTTATCAATCCAAAAGCCAGCAATAGTCAGTTAATAATTAATTGGGATAAAGAGAATAATACAACTATGACATATCAGCATACGACTGATGGTGTAAAATTACATGTTGATTCTACAGGCAGTATTTATACTCTCCATTTAGATGAAGTTTATAAAAATGATCAATTACAAAGCGGGGCATTCAAATATACTATAAATAATCTACAGCAATTTGTAGCAAATCGATATCTAGATATAGACCTACTTATTACAAAAATACAATCCCCAGAATCTGCAGAATTTGAATGTAAAATGAAGCTTGATGGTGATAGAATGAGAATTTCAGACATTAGCTTAAATTCCAAATCCATTTCCATGACTGGAAATATGGATATTTACAGATCTGCCAAACCTGACTCAATTGATCTTGCTTTTGATTTTATAGACCTAAAAACTTTGTTAGCTACACCTAACATGAATCTTGTCAATGAATCCAAAACTAAAGAAAAATTAGGACTAGATAATATAGTACGTAATATAAATATTAAAGCTAAGAAGATTATCCTAGCAGACGCAGAACTGAAAGATGCTAGTTTCAGCGCTTTTGTTGATCAGAAAAAACTTAATATAGAAACTCTATCAGCAAATATAGTGGGTGGTGGGGAATTTAGTATATCCGGTATTGTCACACAAAACCAATATCGCTCTATGTTCCTAGGAAACTTAAATCTACGGCACAATGATGCAAACGCTCTACTCTCCAAATTCGGATACACAGATCTTACTAGTAAAACCCCTACTAACTTCGTTTTAACATCTGATGTAGAAGCTACTCCTATAGACTACAAACTCCATAATATCTTCATGAAATTAGGTAATTTTAGCTTGGATGGTAGTGCTGCTATAAAATTTATAGGAAATACACCTCGTGTCAATCTAACTTTAGGTCTTGCATCTGTAGATATAATGCAAACCGAATACCCCGTGCTAAGTAAGCTATTCGTTTATTTGCGATCTTTAGGTGATGAAATGCATTCTAAAGATTATCTCAAAAAATATATACCTGTAAGAGAAATAAATTATCTAGGAAATTTTGATCTATCTTTTACTGATCTAGATGTAGGGGATGAGCAAGTGGATAAGCTCAGAATCATCACTGATATAACTCCAGGAAAAATAATGCTAAATTCTATATATTACCAAGATGGGCAAAATTATCTCTCTGGTAGCGGTTACCTTGCAGCAGCTGGAATAAAGCCAGAAATAGGATTTAAAGTTAGTGAGGCAATGCTCGAAACATCTCATTTTACTATAGATCATATATTGAAATTTTTCCAATCATTGCAAAATGATTATGACCTAAACAAGCTAAACCTAACTACTGAAATCTCAGTACAATCAATAAAGCAAAATGGGAAAAAGCTAAAAGACTTTACATTTAATGCAAAAAATAACGGGATATTATGGGATATCTCTGCTTTAGGCATAGGTTATTCCGACGGAACTTTTATATCTAGCGGAAGCTTGAGACTAGATTCTATGAATCTTAACCTTGCATATGCTTTCAATGATTTTAGTTTAAAAGAAATCAGTGATTTATTACCACTTCCATTATTTGGTATAGAAGAGGGCTGGATGAGCATTAATGGAATGGTATCTACAAGTGGCGCAAATTTAGATCAACTTTTCTACAATTTATATAGTAAATCTTCTTTTATAGCTAAGGATGTAAAATGGAATAACTTTGATCTTGATGGCTTTATTACTGCTATCAACGAACCAAAATATCAGTCTTCTAAGCTCGAAAATGATACTCTAAACTACATGAATAAGGGTAATACTTTAATGAAAACAATGGCTGGTGATATGGAACTTAATCATGGGCTATTCAAATTTTCAAATGTAAAGCTAGATACTAAACGCACTGGAAACACTGCGAATGCTGAATATAATATTTATAATAATAAATTATTAGTGAATGCAATATTTTCATTCGTACCACCTGCTGCAAACAACTATGGCAGCATACCGCCAGTAGCATTTACTATGAATGTTGTAGGGGATATTATAACACCTAAGAAAAGCTTTCTAGTGAAAGATCTTAAAACTTTTATAGATAATAAAATAGCAAATCCAAACTTTTACCAACCTCAAAATTCCAATAATATATCAGATTCCGCATTACAAAACTCCTCTTATCCTCTAAGATCAGGGGCTCAAAGAGATAATATGTCAGTCCAATAAATTGAGAGAAGTTCCTGTGACTGATAAAAAACAAAATACCTTCGTTGCTATTTTTACTAATTATGCCTTATTTGAAATTTTTATTTTAGGGATTTTAAGCGGCATGCCATTTTCTATATTATATACTGACTTAGTATTAATGATGAAGGATATGGGCGTAGAGCTTGCATTAGTAACTACCATTGCACTAGCGCGCCTACCATATAGTATAAAATTCCTTTGGTCACCTCTTATAGATGGGCTGCAAGTACCCTTGCTCAAAAAATTGGGCCGTAGAAAAAGCTGGATGATATTATTTACCGTCATCAATATTTTGGTACTATTTGCAATTCTTTCCTCATCATCTAAAGATAATTTTAGAATTGTACAATTTCTTGCCCTAATATTGGGATTTATGGCAGCAAGTTTTGATATAGCATATGATGCTTGGAGAATAGAAAGAGTTGGCCCAGAATATCAAGCCACCTGCGGCGCTGTAGCTGTTTTTGGCTATCGTATGGGCGCATTGCTTACATCAGCTGGGGTTTTATATTGCGTTGGAGTAACTGATAGCTGGAATATTGGTTTTATCGCAATAATATCAGCTTTTGCATTAGCATTATTATTTATATTCACAGTTACAGATAATAGCAGTAAAGAGTCTAAATCTTCAGGGTTTAATATAAAAAGAAATGTAATAGATCCTTTCAAAGATTTTCTAACAAAACCTATGGCAATACATATTCTTGTCACAATAATATTATACAAAGCTGGTGAAGCTATGCTTGGTGTTGTAACTCTTCCATTTTATCAGGAAATTGGTTTCTCTAAGGTAGAAATAGCTAGCGTTGTAAAAGTATTTGGCGTTGTAGCAACCACATTAGGGACTTTTGCAGGCGGTGTGGCATGCTACAGATTTGGAGTATTAAGAGGGCTTATTATCTGCGGCGTAATCCAAATGCTCTCAAACTTGACCTTCATATGGCTTGAATCGCAAGGACCTCAGCTTTACGCATTATTCGTTACAGTGGCTGTAGATAATTTCACAGGGGGTATGGGAATGGCTGCACTTGTTGGTTATCTTGGAACTTTATGTAATAGAGAATACACAGCTACGCAATATGCATTATTTAGCAGCGCAACCGCTTTTGTAAATAGTACATTAACAGCCTATTCAGGTAGTTTAGTGAAAATGCTAGGCTGGAATGGTTTCTTTGTTTTCACTGTAGTACTGTCACTACCAGCTTTGTTCATACTGCTTTACCTTGTACAAAGTGGCAGGAAAGAGAAGATAGTGTAAGCTAGAAACTCAAAACTAATACAAAGTTGCAATCATAAACTAGGTTGTTGCTCGTCGTTCACATACTAATTTGTAGGCTACACTCCTCGAGCCTACTATTTTATAGATTGAAACTTGGTATAAGGAGTCCAAAGGACAACAAAGCAATCTATTTTTTCGTCATCCTTGGGTTTTCTACCATCATCCTCGAGCATCGTGTCAAGCACGAGGTGGACGATTATTCTGGATCTTCGCGGGATGAGTCTGCATATGCTCTACCCTCACAATGACAAAGACTGAATCCCAGCTTCTGATGTCGTAACACTAAAGATTTCGCTGGTATGAAACGAATTCCCTACACACTAAAACACCCGCTCAATAAACTCGTTCATCTGCTTGCAGAAACTGGCAGGATCGCGCACAGGCTCGCCTTCATTAATACAAGCCTGGTCGAATAATAGATTCACTAGTTTTGTGTTATCATCCTTAGAAGCTTTTTTGCTCAAACTACCTTTAATATGCAAAATAATAGGATGAGTTGGATTAATCTCTAATATTTTAGCCGCTGCTTTTTTTAGCTGTTTTTGCTCTATCAAATGACGCTCTAATCTGATATCAACGGCACCCTCACCTATTGCAAGACAAGCCGGACTCGAGGTGAGTTTGCGCGATATTTTAACATCAGCTATAGAATCACCTAAAGTCTCTTTGAAAAACTCTATTACTTTGTCTAAATCTTCATTTTTTTCTTCTTCCTTCGTTTCCTCAGTTTTTTCAATATCAATATCTGAGCGAGTTACGGATTTTATTTCAAAGTCCTTATATTTCCCAACATTATGAACCCAGTAATCATCCACAGCATCAGTGAAAAATAATACATCTATTCCCTTCTTCAAAAAACCTTCTATCTGTGGAGAATTTTTTAAGCGCTCACCATCTTCACCACTTAAATAATAAATAATATTCTGACCTGGTTTGAAATTATCTATATATTCGTCTAAGCTAATTTCTTTGCCAGTTAATGCACTTTTGAATAGGCATATTTCTAGGATTTTATCATGATCAGACATAGCTTCACATAGCCCCTCTTTCAAGGCTGCTCCAAAATTATTCCAGAAATTTTCGAAACCTTCCCTATCATCTTCTTTTTTCTTAGAAAGCTCTGATAAGACACGCTTGGTAATGGCAGCTTTAATCTTTTCTATAGTAGAATTATGCTGCAATGTTTCGCGGCTGATATTCAGAGGTAGATCTTCTGAATCCACAATACCTCGTAAGAAACGTAAATAGCGCGGAATAATATCAATATTTTCGTCAGTAATAAATACGCGTTTAATATATAATTTTACCCTACGTCTCATATCTGGATTAAATAGGTCAAAAGTCTGCTGTGATGGTATAAACAAAAGATTTGTAAATTCAACCATACCTTCGTTCTTATTATGCATTGTAACCCATGGAACATCGGCGGCATATGAAACTGTTTTGTAAAATTCCTGATATTGATCATCTGTAATCTCAGATTTAGACCTTGTCCAAAGAGCTGAAGAAGAATTGAGCTTAGTCTCATTTTTTGTAGCATGATCAATGAAATAGATCGGAATTGCTATATGATCTGAATAGGATTTGATAATATGTTTTAAACGAAAATGGTCTAGGTAAGAATCTTCTCCTTCTTTCACATGAAGTGTAACTTCCGTACCACGTGGATGCTCTCCCTCCAATTCTGACACAGAATATTCTCCTGTACCTTCAGAGCTCCATAAATAGGCTTTTTTTTCTCCTGCTTTTTTAGATATAACATCCACCTTATCGGCTATCATATAAGAAGAGTAAAATCCAACTCCAAACTGCCCTATTAGCATATTATCTTTTTTAGCATCACCACTAAGCTGCTCTAAAAATCCTTGCGTACCAGATCTAGCAATGGTTCCAAGATTCTCTATCAAATCCTGTTTATTCATCCCAATACCATTATCGCGGATTTTAATTACTCTTGCTTCTTTATCGACACTTACCCAAATTTTTAATTCTGGATCACTCTCCATAAGTGACGCATCGCTTTGAGAAAGATATCTAAGCTTATCACAAGCATCAGATGCGTTAGAAATGAGCTCACGCATAAATATCTCTTTATTTGTATAAAGAGAATGGATCATTAATTGTAGAATTTTTCCTACTTCAGTATCGAATTTTTTGACTTCTACAGACATAGTATAAACCCTTTTTGTTATATAGGTTTACATATATGTATTTGATAAAAAAATTCAAGTGGGTAAAATTAGATTTTTGGTGTTATCACTAGACTTCTATAATAAATCTTGATTGTTATTGCTGAGTTTGATATTGTCACCATATAATTAATTAGAAATTGTAACTCAATGACTATAAAAAAACCCTCAAATCCCCCAGGTGAAAGTGTTTGTAGTAATATTAAACGATT
>CAZIGS010000082.1:0-6049 GCA_964538645.1 uncultured Rickettsiaceae bacterium | reverse complement strand
CGAAAAATCACTGTCGTTAAATCAAAAGCATTCGTATTGAGTCATATCAAATTCGGTAAAATCATATAAAAATTCTTTCATATTATTCGATTATCTATTTTAAACATGCTACAATGTATGCTGTTTTAAAAAATATTTCAAGACGAGAATTATGGTAGAAGTAACAATATTAGGCTGTGGTGCATCGTTAGGTGTTCCAGTAGTTGGCTGTAAATGCAGCACATGCATATCGGATTCAGTTTATAATCAAAGAACTAGATCCTCTATTCTATTTACGAAAAATAAAAAAAATATACTGGTAGATTTTGGTCTGGATATAAGAGGTCAATTAATCAGAGAAAAAATCGACTTATTGGAAGCCGCGATTTTAACCCATGATCATGCTGATCATGTAGGAGGGATTGATGATCTAAGGGTATTTGGTCGTTTGCGCGGAAGTCCATTGCCAATTTATAGTGATTCAGAAACTATTGATATTCTTTCGAAAAGATATAAATATATGCTGAATGAAAATCATATAGATTTGAGAAAATTAGAAAATTTTGAGGCAAAACTCAATCTTGCTGATATAAATCTACAATTTTTTAGACAAGATCATAGAGATATAAATAGTTTAGGTATAAGAATTGGCGATTTTGTTTATACAAATGACGTTATAGACTATCCTATAGAATCAGAAAAATATATAGAAAATTCAAAATATTGGATGATAGATTGTATGGATTATGTTTCTACAACAGCCCATTTTGGTCTGGAAAAAGTAATGTATTGGTATGAAAAATATAGACCTGAGTTTGTTTATCTAGTGAATATGAGTCATACAATTGATTATTTTGAAATACAAAAGCAACTGCCTGACAATATTAAGCCTTCATACGATGGAATGAAGCTTCAAATAGAGGGGTAATGAGTACAAAGCTTTTAAATCGCTCATTTGCAAGAAGAATTGGTAAAACTCTCTCTGGCACACAAAAGCAGATCATTGAAGAGGAGATGGATAATTACATCTTGAAACCAGAAGAGATTACAAATTCTATTGCCGAAATAGGTATAGGTATGGGTGAGCATTTCATTAATTTATGTAAAGCGCATCCTGACAAAATCTGTATTGGTTTTGAGCCTTACCTTAATGGTATTGCTAATAGTTTGTTACTAGCAAAAAAAGCAGGTATTACTAACCTAAGGCTTTGGCCAGATGATATGGATCTAGTATTTCATGAGCTTCCAAAAAACTCTATTCAAAAATTATATATTTTATTTCCCGACCCTTGGCCTAAAACAAAACAGAAAAAACGGCGAATAATTTGTGAAGAAAGAATAAAATTATTTGCAGAGAAAATGCCTATAGGAGGAGAGCTGTATTTCGCCTCGGATATAGAAGATTATTATAATTCTGTAATAAAATTATTATCCTCAAATCCCTATTTTAAGCTAAATTCTTATAATCCTAAGATTCCCCATGAAAACTACATTAAAACCAAATATCATAACAAAGCTGAAATAGAAGGAAGAGTCCCACAGTTTTGTAAGGCTGTACTCTGTAGTCTGGTATGAATGATGAGTTTTTTAAACCAACTTCTGATATTCGTGGAATATTTTTCTTACGGCGTAAATCCATGTAATGCACACTATAGCGAAAACTACCATCAATAATGGTGAAATCGTCGTGTATGTTGCAGTTGGCATTAACACAAATAGCATCGATTGTAAAAGACCACTTGATGATTTCCCAACCTTAGAACTTACAACATCAACAGCAGCCTTACCCTTTGTACGTAACTCATTGTCTAAAGGTATATAAAGCATTTGTATAGATGTATCCCAGATAGAGTATTTAGTACCTTTCGCTAATATATTTTGTACTGCCCCAACTGACACTGCAAGTGCTAGGGGTGTCATAACAATACTATTGTCAAATAATGTAAATATTGATTGATCAAATACTACTAAAATGAAGAATATTATACCTGTTACCATAATAATAAGCGGTGTAATAACAGCAGCTACAAACCAGCTATGATTTCTCATTATATTATTGCCGATAACTGTCATTACCATAATAGCAATACCAGTCCATAATATTGTTAGACCGTTAAATTCTGCGTATGCGTTTACTGTGGAATATAGTTCCTTCATTTTAGCTTTCCATACTGCTTCCACTAAGTTTATACTTAGTCCAAAAGCTGCAGAACAAATCAATAATAGCCACAAATATCTTGAGCGTAATATATATTTAAAGCTTTCTTTTAATCCAAGCTTTTCTTTTACTACATTGTCAGCTTTAGCGCGTTTGTATAAAGATGGATCTGTCATAATATTCTTACATACAAATCTTACCAATATGGTAGATATAAAGGATGACACAATGACAAATATTATAGCAGATTGCACTAATAATGTTTGGTTATCTATAGTGGTGAAATGTTGTTTTAGGAAAGATGCTTCTGAAGCTAAATTGATAAACATTAGCCCCACTATTATCAATGAAGAATTGCCGAAAAGTGAGAATAAAGTGTAAAAACGTCGTGCTTCTTCCGTTGTAGTAATTTCATTAGCAAATTGCCAGAATAATAATATGTAAAAAATATTTGGCCATAACTCTGCTAGTACATAGAATGCTATATAGCTCCAATTTCCAACCAAAACTATAAACCATTTAAAATGCGGATGTAGAGCCATTAATTCTTCTAATAAAGAAGGCTCTGTATGAAAATACTCTGCATTCGGATAGATTAGAAAAGCAAAAATTGAAAAAAATGCAATAAAACCCCATTGAAGATAATTAAAAATCTTCTCGAAGCTCCAAACATTTACCATTTTAGCATAAAGCACTACGAATATAGCCGCAACTGGGGTTACGCAATATACTTTAGCGAAGCTTGTAACTTCAGCGCTTATGCCTGCGATTACTATACTGTCTTTTAAAATCCTGAGAATGTTTTGATTAAATAATATACAAAACATTAAGGTTGCCATAGGGGCGAATTTTTTTAGCTCGTGACGATATATAGGCCAGAAGATATTGCGTAGTTTAGACGCAAAGGAAGAAAAAATACTCAAAGAAGGCATATATACCCGCGAGATAAAAGACTATGATATATGATCATAGATTGCTATTAAACTTGTCTACCCAAAGAAAAGTTATTGCGGAGCAGAGTATCATTTTATAAGTCTTTTGTCAATAGAGATTATTTCTAGAGTTTGATCTGAGCGGGTAGTGTCCTTACAACGAAAGCTCTGATCCATGTCTATATTACAATGTAATTTTAAGTATCTAGATTACTGCTTTTCTAGGAATGACACGAACTGCTGGATCATATCTTTCTGCTTAAGATGAAACAAAAATGAATTTGCACATTGCCAAATAATACTAACCATGCGGTGGTAGCGCTTGGCCCCTCAGTGCTTTTTGTCTCTCTAGAGTCTTATTTAATACTCTTTCTAGTACTTGTTTCGACTCAGGATGTTCATCTAAAGATTTTTTGATTCCTACTAATGCTGTGGCTATTGTAGATCCAAATTTCTCTTTCAGCATTTTAAAATATGAATCATCTAATTTTGCAACTGGTTGTTCTTCAATGCGAGTCTTGAGCTCACTCTTTAATTCTTCTTTGTGTTTATTGTTGTTACCGTATTGCTCATTTAAAGAATCAATTATTAAGTCTAATGTTTTTTGAAATTTTTTATAATGAGGATCATCATCATTCTTTATTGGCATATTTACCTCTTTTTATGCTCTTTCAACTAGCAGGTTGTGGGGCATTAAACAAATTCGCTTGTCCTGCTTTTTCAGCGTCATCCATATCAGTAAATATCTCATCCCAAGACCCAGTAGTTGCTGCTTTTGTATATTCTGTGACACGATTTTCAAAGAAATTTGTATGTTCTACACCGTTTAAAATTTCATCTAGCCAAGGTAGAGGGTTATTATCTACAAGGTAAATTTCTTTGAGTCCCAATTGGAGCAAACGCCTATCCGCAATATATCTAATATATTGCTTTACCTCACGAGCTGTCAATCCTTCAATTCCTCCAACTTCAAATGCTAGATCTATAAAAGCATCTTCGAAATGCACTATTGTTGCACATGCCTCATATAATCCACTACGCATCTGCTCAGTCCATACCTCAGGATTTTCAGAGATAAAGGTTTTGAATAAAGTAATAATAGAATTCGTATGAAGCGTTTCATCTCTAACAGACCATGTTACTATTTGTCCCATCCCTTTCATTTTGTTGAATCTTGGAAAGTTGAGCAAAATAGCGAATGAAGCAAATAATTGCAGTCCTTCTGTAAATGCACCAAATACTGCAAGAGTTGTTGCTATAGCCTCTTTGGTTTCTACGCCAAATTTTTGCATATAGTCATATTTATCCTTCATTTCTTTATATTTTAGGAATGCAGAATATTCTACTTCTGGCATGCCCACAGTATCTAAAAGATGTGAATAAGCAGCGATATGTATAGTTTCCATATTAGAAAATGCAGCCAGCATCATTTGTATTTCTGTTGGTTGGAATACACGAGAGTAATGACGCATATAACAATTATTCACTTCTATATCTGCTTGTGTGAAAAATCTAAAAATTTGCGTTAGCAAATGTTTTTCACCAGCGCTTAAGTTATATTTCCAATCTTTGACATCATCGGCGATAGGGACTTCTTCAGGAAGCCAATGGATTTTTTGCTGAGTATGCCATGCTTCATATGCCCATGGGTATGAAAATGGCTTATATATAGGGGATGCATCTAGTAATGTCATTATAGTTCTCCTTTTGTCGTCATCCTCGGGCGAAGACCCGGGGATCTATATTAGTAAATGGTTCCTCTAGTCTTCGCCCGAGGATTACTTTTCTTTTATCTTACTGACAAGCCAAACATTCTTCTCCGTTGCTTGATTGGCCTTCTTTATCAAAATTCATCTCCACTTTTTTCACTGCATGTGATACTTTATCGGCTCTTTGAATAGAAGTTGAGCGTGCATAATATAGGCTTTTACAACCCATGCTCCAAGCCATGAAATGTACATCATGTAGATATTTCTTACTCACATTTCCTGGTAAAAATACATTCAAAGATTGCGCTTGGGTAATATAAGGTGTGCGGTCCGCTGCAAGCTGAATCAGCCATCTTTGGTCAATTTCATATGCTGTTTTAAAAACATCTTTTTCTAGATCTGTTAGAAAAGTCAAATGTTGTACAGATCCTTCATGAGTTGATATGGAAGACCATACTTGTTCATTATTAAAGCCTTTAGACTCTAACAATTTTTCTAGGTTTTTATTACGTACAGTAAATGATCCTGTTAGGGTTTTATGAGTGAAGCTATTTGCCGCATATGGCTCTATCCCAGGTGAAGAATTGCCAGCTATGATTGAGATAGACGCGGTAGGAGCGATAGCGGTTTTATTGCTGAAACGCTCCATAACACCACATTCTTCGGCATCAGGGCAGGCCCCTTTTTCTTTTACGATAATATTAGAGGCTTTATTCACACCAGCATGAATATGTTGGAATATTTTGTTGTTCCATACTTTCGCCATTACAGATTCAATAGGTACATTTTTAGCTTGTAAAAATGAGTGGAAACCCATCACACCTAGTCCTACGCTTCTCTCGCGCTGAGCTGCATATTTTGCTTTTGACATAGTATCAGGTGCAGTTTGTATAAAATCTTCTAGCACATTATCTAAGAATCTCATGACATCTGTAAGAAATTCTTCATTATCTTGCCAATCTTCATAATATTCTAAATTTACTGAAGATAGGCAGCATACAGCTGTTCTTTCATTGCCCAAATGATCGGTGCCGGTAGGCAACGTAATCTCACTACAAAGATTGGACATTTTGACTTTCAGTCCAAGTTGCTTATGATGTTCAGGAATATGACGATTCACTGCATCAATGAAAAGCATATATGGTTCACCAGTTTCGATTCTTGTAGTAAGAAGTTTTATCCATAGGTCACGTGCTCTTACAGTGTGAACAACTTTTTTACTGCAAGGGCTGATTAGGTCCCAATCTTTGTTCGCTGCTACAGCATTCATG
>CAZIGS010000081.1:0-6106 GCA_964538645.1 uncultured Rickettsiaceae bacterium | reverse complement strand
AAGCTCATTTAGGTCAGAAGCAGCAAAACGGCCTCCATCTAGCATAACTAGAGGTCTGATATCAGGTGGTATAATAGGTAAAACTTTCATTACCATCCACTCAGGCTTATTGCCAGAACCTATAAAATCCTCTACTAGCTTTAAGCGTTTTACAATTTTCTTACGCTTTACCTCTGAATTAGTATCAACCAACTCTGCTTGAAGCTGAGCTCTCAAAACAGGCAAATCAAGTTCTTGGAGCAAGTGTCTAATAGCTTCAGCACCAATTAATGCTTCAAAACTATCCTCTCCATATTCATCTTGAGCTTTTTGGAAAGCATCTTCATGAAGTATTTCACCTTTTTCTAAAGCTGATAAACCAGGATCAACAACAACATAGCTTTCAAAATATAATATACGCTCCACATCTTTTAGCATCATATCTAAAAGTACACTAATACGTGATGGAAGAGATTTTAAAAACCAAATATGTGCAACTGGAGCTGCAAGTTCAATATGCCCCATACGTTCACGACGTACTCTTGCAGTAGTAACTTCAACGCCGCATTTTTCGCATCTTATACCTCGATACTTCATGCGTTTATATTTACCACATAAACATTCATAATCTTTCACTGGACCAAAAATACGAGCACAAAATAAACCATCTTTTTCTGGCTTAAATGTACGATAATTGATTGTCTCTGGCTTAGTTACTTCACCATAAGACCATGCGCGAACTTGCTCTGGACTTGCAATATTGATCTTTAGCTCATCAAACTGCTGTTTGTTAGTAATTTGTCCGTAGAAATTGATTACTTCTGCCATATTATTACTCTTTTCCCTATCGTTTTTATCGTCATCTTAAGTATCCGTCATTCTCGCGCTTGACACGAGAACCAATTTACAATCCTAGCCCCTCGTTTCTACCACTGAAGATGAGGAATGCTGTTACTGATGACGGTTTATTTATCAGTATTATCTTCTAACTGAACATTTAGACATAAAGACCTAAATTCCTTGATCATCACATTGAATGACTCAGGAGTACCACAGTCAAAATTATTGTCTCCGCGTACAATCGACTCATATATCTTAATTCTGCCAGTCACATCATCTGATTTAACTGTGAGCATTTCTTGGAGTGTATAAGCAGCACCATAAGCTTGAAGTGCCCAACATTCCATCTCACCAAATCTCTGACCACCAAAGTGGGACTTACCACCTAGAGGTTGCTGCGTTACTAAACTATAAGGTCCTATAGAACGAGCATGTATCTTATCGTCTACCAAATGGTGCAGTTTCAGAAGATATTTATATCCTACTGTAACATTGCGGTCAAAATATTCACCTGTTCTGCCATCTATTACTCTCACCTGCCCTGACTCATCCTGTCCTGCAAGCTTCAGCATAGCTTTAACATCAGCAGCTTTTGCTCCATCAAATACAGGAGTTGCAAAATATACACCTTTGTCAACATCAGCAAATTGGGATATTATCTCCTCTTTACTCATAGATTTCACTTGTGTAGTAATTTCGCTTTCGCCATAGATTTTGCCTACAAAATCCTTCACTTCGTCGATATTTACTTCATTATCTTTATACTGCTCAATCAAATTTCCTAGCTTTTTACCAAGATTCACAGCAGCCCAGCCCAAATGTGTTTCAAGAACTTGTCCAACATTCATCCTGGAAGGAAGACCAAGTGGATTAAGCACAACATCTAATACTGTACCATCTTCCAAAAATGGCATATCTTCCTCTGGCATAATTCTTGATACAACACCTTTATTACCGTGACGACCAGCCATTTTATCACCTGGTTGAAGCTTATGCTTTGTAGCAATAAATACTTTCACTACCTTCAAGGCGCCTTGAGGCAAATCATCACCACTTTGAAGTTTTTCTACTTTGCTTGAGAAACGCTTATTTAGTCTATCTCTTGTTTCATCAAAATGACGTTTAATGCTTTCTACTTCATTCATTACATCTGTATTTTCTACTGTAAGCTGCCACCATTGACCATGTGACAAAGACTTTAGTAAAGAATTATCTATCACCTGACCAGCTTTTACAGTTTTTGGCCCTGTAATAACAGTATTGCCAAGGAAAAGGGACTCTAACCTTAAAAATACAAAATGTTCTATGATAGATAACTCATCATCACGATCTTTAGCAAATTTTTCAATTTGTTGCTTTTCAATAGCAAGAGCACGCTCATCTTTTTCTATACCACGACGAGAAAACACTCTAACTTCAACAACAGTTCCACTTACCCCAGGTGGTACATGCAATGATGAATCTCTTACATCTGCAGCTTTTTCACCAAAAATAGCTCTCAGTAGCTTTTCTTCTGGAGTAACAGGAGATTCGCTCTTAGGAGTAACTTTACCAACAAGTATATCACCTGCCTTTACATCTGCACCAACATGAACGATACCAACTTCATCTAGGTGACTCAAATACTCATCACTAACATTAGGTATATCCCTTGTAATTTCTTCAGGGCCTAATCTTGTATCTCTGGCTACTACTTCAAATTCTTCTATATGAACAGATGTGAATTTATCATCCTGAACTACTCTCTCAGAAATTAATATTGAATCTTCGAAGTTATATCCATTCCAAGGAATAAATCCTATAAGTACGTTACGACCAAGAGCTATTTCTCCACGATCAATACTTGGGCCATCAGCTATAACATCGCCTCTACGTACTTTTTGACCTACACTTACTAAAGGTCTTTGGTTAATACATGTATTATGATTAGAACGCTGGAATTTAAGCAAATTATATAGATCAACACCTGGTGACCCATCTTTTTTTGTTTCAGTAGTACGAATCACTATTCTTGAAGAATCAACTTGGTCAACCACACCATCATGAAGAGCAACAATAGCTGCACCAGAATCATGCGCTACTACACCCTCTATACCAGTACCAACTAAGGGAGCAGCAGCTCTTATAAGTGGGACAGCCTGGCGTTGCATGTTTGATCCCATCAGCGCTCTATTAGCATCATCATTTTCCAAAAATGGAATTAGAGAAGCAGCAACAGAAACTACCTGCATAGGAGTTACATCTATAAAATCTACTTCTTCTGGTGGTACCATAATAAAATCACTGTCAAAACGGCAATTTATTAGATCATCGATCAATTTACCATCTTTTTGATTAGCTGTATTCGCTTGAGCAATCTTATACTTACCTTCTTCTATAGCATGCAGATAATGAACTTCATCTGTTATCTTGCCATTCTCAACTTTACGATATGGACTCTCAATAAAACCATGTTTATTTATCCTAGCGAAAGTAGCTAAAGAGTTGATAAGACCAATATTTTGGCCTTCTGGGGTTTCAATAGGACATATTCTTCCATAATGAGTTGGATGGACGTCCCTAACTTCAAATCCTGCCCTATCTCTATTAAGACCACCAGGACCTAAAGCAGAAAGTCTACGCTTATGAGTAATCTCAGATAATGGATTTGTCTGATCCATAAATTGTGACAATTGCGAAGTACCAAAGAATTCTTTAACAACAGATACCAATAATTTCGAATTGACCAAATCATTTGGCATTACTGTATCTATATCTACTGCACCCATTCTCTCAAGCACAGATTTTTCTAGGCGTACTAGACCAAGTCTAAATTGATTTTCGATTAATTCACCTACTGATCTGACTCTTCGATTACTTAGGTTATCTATATCATCTATACTGCCTTTACCATCTTTTATCTCTACCAAAACTCTTACAATATGCTTTATATCATCTACTGTTAGCACTGTATTAGATAAATCTATATCTAGACCTAGTCTTGCATTCATTTTAATACGACCAACTTCAGAAAGGTCATATCTATCTTTTTCAAAGAAAAGATTTTGGAGTAAAGCTGCGCCAGCTTCGCTTGTTGCAGGCTCACCTGGACGTAACACTCTAAAAATATCGCTTAAAGAGGAGGCTTGGTCAGTATTTCGATCAACAAAAAGTGAGTTTCTAATATAAGCACCTTGATGGCCGAATATAGCTAGCAATTTCAGTGATTTGACATTATTCTGGTTAATTACATCTAAGATTTGCTGTGTAATTTCTTCACCAATAGGAGCAAGCACTTCACCGGTAGATCCGTCCACAAGTTCTTGTCCTAAATATTTACCTATTAATTGTTCTTGCTCTACTAAAACAGTTTTAAGACCGTCAGCAGCCAATTTCTTAGCTAATCTCACAGTAAGCTTTTCACCTGCTGCAACTACAACAGAACCAGTAGTCGCATCAACTAAATCCGTTTCTAACCTTTGTGACACAACCATTTCTGGAACAAATTCTGTAGCCCAACCAGATTTAGATTTTTCATAAGTAACAGTATTATAATAAAACTCTAGCATATCCTGTGCGCTCATACCTATAGCACGCAATAAGGTTGTCACAGGCAGTTTTCTTTTTCTATCTATACGAAAATACAAAATATCTTTGGCATCAAACTCCAAATCAAGCCATGAGCCTCTATAAGGTATTATTCTAGCTGAATATAAAAATTTCCCAGATGAATGAACTTTGCCATGATCATGGTCAAAAAAAGCTCCAGGAGAACGATGCATTTGAGATACAACAACACGCTCTGTACCATTAATTATAAAGGTACCATGTTTAGTCATCAGAGGGACATCCCCCATATATACTTCTTGTTCCTTGATGCCTTTTATTTCTTTACTGCCAGTATCTTCATCTATATCCATAACAATAAGACGCAAGGTCACTTTTAGCGGAGCTGAAAAGCTTAATCCTCTTTGTACACACTCTTCAACATCGTATTTTGGCTGATCGAAGTCATATTTCATAAACTCCAATGTAGCACCACTGGAAGCATCATGGATTGGGAATATTGATATTAATACAGACTGAAGCCCCCTATCCTCTCTTTCTTCAGGTGGAATCCCAACCTGTAGGAAATGTTTTTCATAGGAATTTTTTTGTACTTCAATAAGATTTGGCATTGAAGCGACCAGATTAATACGTCCAAAATTTTTCCTGGTACGAGCAGAAACGAAAGCTTGAGTCATAGATTCTTTAGCCCCTTTGTTATCTTGTATATGGAATATTTGCAGCAATTAAGAAGTGCCAATAAAACTCTATTGAAACAGCTTTTTCTTGAATGAAACAGGCAATTGAATATTTTTTCATCAATAACTTATATCAAATTAATGCTGCAGCATTTATAACGAACAAATCCTCGGTTTTCCAATAATAGAAAACCGAGGTATTTATTCACATTTTTTACACAATACTAAATCCGAAATTAAATTGGACAGAAGAAATTTGATTGGCAATGCGCTCGGGAAGCCTATACTTAATACGTGAAGCCGCGAGTTCCATGAAAAATTCCTTTTGTACGGTTAATTTCAGATTTAGTAAGTTATTTTACTTCTACTTTAGCGCCAGCTGCTTCGAATTTTGCTTTCATCGCATCAGCTTCTTCTTTTTTAAGACCAGCTTTAATTGTTTGTGGAGCACCATCAACTAGATCCTTAGCTTCTTTTAGACCTAAATCACTTCTGACTTCACGTACTGCTTTAATAACTTCAATTTTCTTATCGCCAGCAGAAGCCAATATTACTGTGAAATCAGTTTGCTCTGCAGCAGCAGGAGCAGCAGCCCCACCAGCTGGCATTGCCATTGCTACAGGAGCAGCAGCAGAAACGCCCCATTTTTCTTCTAACATTTTTGAAAGCTCTGCAGCCTCAATAACAGTTAAAGCAGATAACTGATCAACGATTTTTTCTAAACTAGACATAATATTACCTCAAATATAATTGTTAAATTGATTTCTTTTTTTACTTTGTTGCGTAGGCGTTTATTACTCTCGCCAACTGACCAGCTGGAGCCCCAAGAACCGAAGCTATCTTCGAAGCAGGAGCTTGTAATAGACCAATAATTTTACCCCTAAGCTCATCAAGCGAAGGTAGTTTGGATAATGTGTTAATTTCAGACACAGATAGGACAGCATTATCAAGAACCCCACCTATTAACTTAAGGCTCCCATTGATTTTTGCAAACTCAACTACGCCTTTCGCAGCAGCAACAGGATCACTGGAATAAGCAATCGCCACCGGACCACTTACCATTT
>CAZIGS010000080.1:0-6130 GCA_964538645.1 uncultured Rickettsiaceae bacterium | reverse complement strand
ATATTTGTTAAATCACAATCTTTGAATTTAACCTCTGTAATAGCTTGGTTATGTTCAATAGCATCTGCAATTCCATCTATTGCTTTAGCTGTAAATCCTATAAATTGAAGACTATGCAAATCTGAATTATGAGCTATAGTAGCCGCTATTGAAGCTGATGCCTTGCTAGTTAGCTTGTTTGTTTGTACAGTTATGCTTTCCAAACGACTTGTAGATTCCAGAGCTGTTAATACTTGGTCTACCAATTTATGCGGTACTTCTCCCCATTCAGATTGCGAAATTACAACTGATGTCATAGTATTTGCTCTTAAAGCATTAGCGATAAATTCTGCTTTTGTATTTAGTATCCCTTGAGCATCTGGATTTTTTTGAACAGCTGGATCATTAACTAATTTAGCTAGAGGTGATAATATATTTGTTAAATGGGAAAAACTTCTTAAATCTCTAATAGGAGTCTCCAGAACATCCTCTTCTTTGAGAAATAAAGCGGATAATAAGGATCTATCATCTACTATTTGAGATCTTTCACCAGACTGTTTAATAGTACTTGAGAGAAAATCCTCATCTTTTGAAGTGAAAATTTTTCTTACAAATGAAGTGGTAGAATTGATTTCTAGATTTCCCTGCTGAAATCGGCTTTGTAATTTGGCAAGTTCTAACTTTCCTAATGAACTAAAAGAAACTCCTGTAATTTCTAGAGACTCAATTCCCGATTCTAGAAATGAGCAAAATAAATTTGCTGATATTCCAGAATGGTTTGATTCTTGTGGCCCTATAATAGTAGCAGCATTTTCAAAATCTATCGCTAGCGAAGAAAGTTTTAGTTTACTAAGATAGCCAATTAATTCTTTATATTTCGTGTCTGAGACTCTACTGAGACCTAACTTTACATCACTTAAATTGGATGCTTTTGAAAGAGGAAGTAATAAATCATTGGATACACGACCAAGATTAACACTAGTTAATGTAGAATGACCTGCAATAACTTTTACGAGATCTTTGTTTACTCCACTATATCCATCTATATTTAAGATTTTCAAGTGAGAGGTACCTAAATATTCCATGAGAATAGGACCATCTTTGGGGCCAATCTTTGTATTTTCTAATGTTAAAGACTCCAACTGTTCCATAGAGCGCATTGCTCTAAATACTGCACCATTTAATGTAAGGGAAGATAAATCTAATTCTTGAATATTACCCAATCCTTCAATTAAAACTAATATTTCTGACAGTTCAATCTTAGCATTCGCTAAATTAAGTTTTTTTATAGATGGATTGGATTCTAAGAATGATGAAAGTTGACGAACTCCTGCTGGAGTAAAAGTTTTTCCTGCAAAATCAAGTCCCTCTACTCCCCTTCCGTCCAACTCACGTAGAAAATCTCTCATTTTATCTTCAGCCAAAGTTATAAAGCTTGCTTTAGCTGTTCCAACAGAACTAATACTACCTCCATTCTTGTTCACAGATCTTAATTTAGAGGCAATAGTTGGTCTTACATATGACGGAGGAAAATCTTTACTATCTGAGCTAGACATAATTTTTATTATCAATTTTGTTATTTTAAGATATGATTATTATTAATTATTTTTTACTAAAAGTCAATAATTTTTATTATTAATTTACTAAATTGATATGTGGATAATTTGTTGTATTTCTGGTCATTAGTATAAAATCTAGTATAATTTCGCAATTAACTTTTGACTTGAATAACATAATCTATTTTTCTACTTTTATGAAGATAAATGATAATATCAAAGATGCCCTCATATCACATATCCTAAAGCCCAAGACTGATGATAGACAATATTCTGTTGTATTATTTGAATATGAGATTTCACAAGAAGTGAAAGATTTATTTCATGGCGCTATTTAATACCACAAGCTAATTGCCCTATCTTCGTATAATCTACAATATCACTCAAATCATAGGATTCTCCAATAGGTGCTACATCTTGTGCCATATCAGTTAAATATTACGTGATTGCATTATATTTGTTATAAGTCTCTATAGTTATCGAGCAGCAAATCCCAGCACTATAAAAACTACTTGTATCTTCATAAAAATATGCTATAAGGATTAATTTGTAACTGACTTTTCATTTAGATAAAGTACAGGTAAAATTTGATCAATTATTTAAAATAGGCATAATTATGACCACACAATTTAATACACTAAACAACGTATCTACCACACAAAAAGATAATTTAACCCAAAAATTTAATTCAGCCACGGCAGAGATAGATATATTAAAGGCAGCTCCACCTACAGCACCAAATACAAAATACACAACAATTCCAGATTTAATGCGCGCATTGAAGGATATAAGCACTCCTTATATGGAGAAATATAAACAATTTAGTGTAACAGCTGACGCAACTATTAAAGCTTTAAATGATCAAAAGATAGGTGCTGAAGCAAGTATAGTAACAGCACTTGAATCGGAAGTTGCTACTCTAAAAAAAGCACAAGCAAATCTTAGAAATACATTTATAGAGACTGTAGCTGAGCAACGTCTTGCCCTTCTCATGCATGAAAATAACTATAGCCTCGCTTTAGGATGTGGTGCAAATAATCATATTTATGCTACAGAAGATGATGCTGAGATAAAAGCAGCATTTCATCAATCTCAATCTTTAAATGAAGCTATGAAGGGCTCAAAAGTTCTTTTAACTCAAAGATGGAATCCATTCCTCAAAACAAATGATGGTATTGGTCCATTTGGTGGGCTTCTTGAAATGGCAAATAAAGTTTTTACAACTTTCATTTTCTCAGCAGATGAATTCAATAGTGCTACTACAGCAATTGCTGACAATATAAAAAAAACACTTCAACCTATTTCAGACCGAGTTTCAAAAAGCCATCTCTCACCATCTGAACAAGACACCTCAAATCGTATTCAGTTTCTTCTCGATATATTGGACCAGCAAAAAACAGGAGAAGAAAGAAAAAAATTAGAAGATCAAATTGGTAAATATTGGGATGATCTTAGATTCAATGATAATGGAGAGATATATCGTGTTACAAATATTAATGAAGTAGCCTTCAATGGCGCTAATAGAGAAACATTAGAAGAATCAGATGTTGTGGGCAGTGATCTTCAAAATCAATTATATACTATGCTTAGCAGTAAAGAAACAAGAGATATTTTACTTGGTGGTGAACTTCCTGGTCGTAAAATGAGTAAAATTACTGATCCAAACTTTATTTTAAGAATATTTGGTATTACTGACAATAAAGAAGTAGCACAATTTGTTATGCCCGTTATGATGGCTACAAAAGTGGAGCTGAGTAAATTAGCAGAATTTCAAGCTCATTATGAGAACAGGGGAGATCAGAAAATCTTAAATCCTACAAGTCATTTCGAAGTTAAAGAACTACTTTTTAACAATTTAAACGAATTAAGAAGACATAGTGGACAAGATTATGAAGACTCTTTAGGTGTTGCAGTTACTAAAAATCTTCCTGTATATGGGAATTACGCCTATAGATATGATCATGAATCATTAATCCCATGGATATTATCATTTAAAATTGCACACATGTTAACTAAGGATGATACAACAGCTTTTAGAACCTCTATATTAAAAATGGTAAAACAAGATCAGAGAGATGTATTTAAGGTAGATGGTAAAGAGCACAAACTTAACATGCTTGTTAAAGCCAAGATGATGTTTGCTGCTGATTTAAAGGCTCTTACAGGGGCAGATCAAACATTAAAGGCTTACGAATTGCTAGAGCATGAAATAACTGGTCACTCTACTGAATTAAAGGATTTTGTAACAGCTGATTTTCTTGAAGTTATGGATTATACCGCAGGCACAGAATATGTAAAAATGTTGGGTGCTGAAATAGATGCAGCTTGTACTATATCTTAATAATTTCTAATGCTTAAGTACTTTTAAGTTCTGAAATTTTTTGTATAATAAGATCCCAGCGAAAGTTGGGATCTTGAACGATTAATTTTACTCTATTCTGTAAATATAGATTATTTTAATAGATTTAAATTTATGTCATCCGAAGTACCATTAGCTGGCCAGTTAGAATTTGACCCATCAAGTGCTTTATTCCCACTGATGACCAACGATTATCTCGTTGATGTATGTTGTAGTATATTAGATGCTAATCAATTTGAAACTTCTGATCCAAATTACGAATATGCCTTTTGGTCTGGCATTGATACTAAATCACAACAACCACAATTTGTAATAGCCAAATCAGTAGGAGAGAAACTTGCCAGTCAAGGCATCTCAAAACCATTATTGTTAGACGTAGCTCTTAGTCAGTTAAATGCTATTTGTACAGATACCACCATAGACCCTGAAACAAAAACTATTATTTTAACAATTACTTCTAGAGCATTCGCAAAAGCTGCTAATGGTCATAAAGTACATATTCATGCTAGTAATTCTTTACCAGAAAGTATTTTTAGAACTGTAGAATTAGCTGAAATAATGAAATTTTCCTTTCCTACAAAAATAATATTATATAAAGGTGAAGATAGGTTGCCAGAATTAGAATGCATAGAAGGATGGCAAAAAAAATTATGCGACACATTAACAAAGCAGTGGTTAGAAGCCGGAATTAAAGACTTGATAGAAAATACAACAAATATAAATCTTCAATCAAATATAATAAGACTTGCTAAAGAATGTATAGAGTGCGAGTTATTACCTAGCTATGAAGAATCAAGAGGTTTTGAAACTTTAAAACAAAAACTGGCTAGATTATTTACAGAAAAAGCGACATTATGTTTTAGAAATAATCTTACAAAATCTATTACAAATTCACCTACCGAAGATCTTCTTAGAGAAATAAATGATATTTGTAATACTGTCTTTCAACTTCTTTATACTGGACCAGAATTAGTACTTAGTGGGTTAGAACTCGCAAGTTTTGAAGCTTTAAAGCCAATAATTGATAGATCCAAAATTCCAAAGATATTCGAAGAAATTATGGAATATTTTAAAACCAACATGGAAGAATTAGTAAAAATTTTACCTGGAGAAGAAATAGACCCTGAATTTCTTACTAAATTGGAAATATATAAAATTATTCGTGATGCCCTAATCCCCCCATTTAACCCAGAACATTTAAAATATGAAATAGATAGATTGCAAGACAGCCAAAGTTCAAAAGACGATTCTGTTGAATTATTCGGTATTATTGAAAATTTATATAATCAATTTAAAAAAACATCTTTAGCTACAAGTAGGGCTATAAAAGATCTTATTAAAGAATATCTTGCTAAGATTAAATCGACTAAGCAGACAGCATGATTACAATCTGTGTTGCAGCCTGATGCAACTTTGTATAAAAATCCAAACTATTCAATAATACATCAGAGTATATATTAAATCCGCCACAAATCAGAGTGGTTAGAGTTAGCTGGGAATCAGATGAAAAAAGCTATTACATCAAAGAGAGAATCTACAAAATTGGTATGATAAATAAGTTCAAAGATAGTTCAAAAGACGCTTGGGAAGAAATTAAAAAAGGCTTTGTAAGAAGCTACGATGCTTTCCAAGATACTTATAAAAATTCTTAAAAAAGCTCATCATTGCGAGATGCATATCTCAAGCATCTCGCAATAGAGGGAATCTGAGCCTTTTATCTACCTCATATGCTCCACTGAAGCGAGCGGATAGGATAACAGCTTTGCATTGATAAGTATTAACTTATACAAAATAGTATTGATAAATGATTAATATTATGTTACGATGTCCGCCTTAAAATATAATAAGTGGATATTAGATGTCGTTACAGAAATTAATAGAAGATATAACACAAGCTACAGAGAAATATCATACTAGTCACCCAATATTTAGAGGTGTATATGAAAATCATATAGAAAAAATTGTAGCAAAATCTGAAGTGGATTTCACGAACCCAGATAACGCAAGAGCTGTTTTAAATATAGCTTTAAATAATCCATATGCCCCAAATTATGTTTTAGCCAGCGATATATTACAGGAACTTGAGGATATATCTGGCGTAATAGATGTAATAAATATTTCACAGGATTATGTGTTGCCAAGTGATATAGTAGAGATTTTAAGAAAAACACTTGGGCCTAATTTCACTGGCATAACACATGTAAATCACTTCGAAAATTTATTTATCTATGCTGCA
>CAZIGS010000079.1:0-6162 GCA_964538645.1 uncultured Rickettsiaceae bacterium | reverse complement strand
AAAACAAGAGGAATAAGTACTAAGGCTTGCTCAAGAGCAGTATATATTATATCCATTTTCTACTCCTTACCAAAATATATTATAGGCATTTTAAACTCTAATATATCTTCTTTGGTTAGGATTGTTTGATCTAACATAGATTTTTCATTTACGAATACAACTAAAGAATCAATGGATTTATATTCTATGCTGCTTGGTTTGGCTCCATGTAAAATAGCCCTTGCAATATAAGCGGATTCTATTCCGATAGATTTTTCTTTTACACCAATTGCCATAGTTGCTCCTTTTGAGACAGAGCCTTCATCTGAGGCTATTATAGGAATAGAGCGATTTTTTGCTTCTTTTGTTAGAATATTTATTCCACTAACTATTAAATGATCTTTTAATATTAGAAAAGCATCTGTATCTTTTGGAGCATTTTTTACAGTTAAAGGCAAATCAACTAATGTTTGTACCATAGCAAAATGTAACAAAATACCATTGTTTCTGCTATATGCTTTAAGCTCTTCAATTTCCGGGGCTATTTTCTCGCTTGCGCTATAGATTACTGTTATATGCTTTAATTTTGGTAGTTTTGCTAATGAAGAAGATGTAGGAATCTCGTCATTTACACCTGTAACAAGAGGATTGGTTGAATTAGGGTTATTAGCTGCTACGCAGATTATTGGTGTGTTCTTAATATGAGAGATTGCCATTTGACAGCTGGTAGTACCAATTGGCATTATTATATCAAGCTTTTTTGCACTCATCTGTTTTACCAAAGCTAGCATGATATTTGAGTCGCCATGAGCGTTTTGTACGAGAGTTTCTATGTCCATATCTTCTAGGGATTCTGTTATACCACTAGTAATTTGGTTCATTGCTTCATGTTCTAATGGAACAATAACGCCAATTTTTTTATGTTCGGCATGAGTAGCTGAAGTCAATGTTAGGAATACTATAAATAATAGTGAATTGAAAATATTTGAGAAGTTTAACATGATATATGTCCTTATAAAGTTATAATTTGGTAATAAAATTTGGTCCAGCGAAATATTATGCTCGCCAGAGCCAAGCCTGATTGCTCAAATTGTTAACCTTAAAAGATAACATAATGTTTTAGTTTTGAAATTTACCCATGAGTGCATGATATATTATTTGGAGGAAGAAGTCAATATGATTTAAGAGATTCGTTGGGGCATTGCTCGCAATATAGATATTGACGAGATATTTGGCTTCCAACGCCGTCATCACGAGGAGTATCGAAGATGCGACTGGGTGATCCACACAGTGCTTTCAAAAGCTTTGTATATATGAATTGCCGCGTCGTCTTCCAGGCTTCTCGCAATGACGAGATCTATATATGGCGAGCAATATCTTTGTTGTAGATTATACGATCTCGTGCATCTATACCTCACTATGAGGTTCATCCATAATAGCTAAGCATTTTCTGAAACTGTATAGTATTGGAATAGCCAGTTCGTTCCTTAATGCGTTTGAAATATGTTTCCACGCTTCTAGGTGAAATTTCTAGCTCATTGGCTATTTCTTTATAACCAAAACCCTGTAATTTAAGTCGCAGACAAGAAAATTCTTGTATTGTGATATGTGTTTTACCAAATATACCATGAACTATTATACGGTTTTCTGATCCCAAGCAGAGCTCTTCATAATGTGTGTCTCTATTATGTTCTGGCAATAAAATTCTATTTTTCTCTGCGATATTTATTAAGGGCTTATGTTCTTTTTCAAAGGAATTTATAAAATTCTCAAGGGATTTTATATTATTCATATAATAAGAAATAGCGTTTGTACGTTCTTCTGGCATTCCAAAGCCAATCATATCAAAATAATCTTTAGATCTCCTAAGTAACGTTATACCATGATGCACTCCTAGATCTCTTCCTATTTGGACTGGTAACCAAGGCAATTCTTCATCCCATAAAATCCAATAAGAAAGTTTCATTTTATGACAATCTCTGTATGAAGAAAATGAAGGAAAATCTAACTCTATAAAGCGTTTTAAAATTTTTGTATCATTTACCAATGCAACTACCGATCCATCACGGTAGGCTCTATAATATTGGAAATAACTTATTGCATGACTTCTAAAAAAACCCTGACAAAGATTATCAACAATAGAAGAAGTCTGAAAAATTTGGTGATCTAAAGGAATAGACATATTAGTATTATATTCTATATAGGTTGATGACGATTATAAATAGTTTTTGCAACTTCATATATATATTTATCATTAGTGATGGACATAGTCTGTCATGGTTTTTTACTGACAAAAAACATAATAGCAATATAAATGACAATAATAAAATTTTCATTTGATATTCCTGTATTATGTGATAGAATATTAATTAACTGATCAGTCAATTTTATATTATTGTTTTTTATGAGTCAAGATAAATCTACAAAAGAAAAAATTATATTAGCAGCTAAGGAGCTTTTTTTGGCTCATGGATTTGCTGGTGCATCTATGGGCCAAATAGGCAAACTTGCTGGTGTAAACCATAGTTTATTATTTTATCACTTTAAGAATAAAGAGAATTTATGGATAGAGGTCAAGCAATATATAGCTCAGACTAGTGTTGAGACCTTTAAAGTAATGCCTGATGTCACTTTGCAATTTCCGAATTTTCTTCGTGAATTATTTGAAAATAGCATAGAATTTTATAAGACTAGTCCCGAGATTGTACGAATGATCAACTGGCAGAGGTTAGAATCTGGCGATAATCCAGGGATTGGGGCTACATTATCTGATGAAATGCAGAAATGGGTAGATGTTTTTAGCTTTTATAAAAATAAAGGTGAAATTAGAGATGGAGTAAGACCTGAATTTATTATTGCTATGGTGTTATCTTTAGCAAGCTCTGTAGCGCTTGATAATTATTATTTTTTTTCTAAATCTAGTGAATTAGATGAATATATAGATTTTTGCTGTGAAGTTGTTATTAACGCTGTTGCTAATGTTTGAGATGCTATATCTATATAGGTAATATCTTATCAATTTAAACCAGAAACAGCCCCTCCATCTCCACCAATAACATCAACATGGACAGCTGCTTGCTCTGCTTCAAAATCTGCTGTAGCTTTGGTAAACATATCATGGATACAGGGTAAGTCTTCTGCCTCAAATTTTGTACTCATAACTCTAACTTTACCTGTCGACTTTAAATGCTCAATAACTATATCCTCTAGCTTCACTATTCTTTGCTTTAGAGCTTGATCATCAAATGTTGGATTATGATCCTTGATATCTTTTAGCAATCTACATACCGCAGCAAGTTTTTCTGAATCGATATAAACATATGTTAATTGGTCAGCGTCAGTAGGTGGCACTATAAATCCATTTTTCATATGAGCTTTATAAGGATCCTCAGTTACAGTATACTTAGCACCATTTTGCTGTAAGTATAAGTCTACATCTTGTTTATTGTATTGTTTAGCGTAAAATAGGGCTGTGTCTTTTTCTAATTGTGTAATTTTTCTAGATAATAAAGATAATAAGATTTCGCAGAACTTATTATGCCCATATTTTGCAGCAAGCATTAAAGGTGTCTTCCAATATGCATCCATTCTACTCGGTGCGGCTTTATGTTCTAACAACCAAGTTGCTGCCTCAACATCTCCTTTTCTTGCGGCATAATGTAGAGGTGTGCCTCCTAGACGTTCTACATTTACATCAGCCCCATGTTTAAGTAATAATTCGCATAATTGTATATTATTTTTACCTGCTGCTGCGTATAAGGCGGGAGTTGGATTGGCATGATGGTTTAGTAATAGTACGCATATCTCTTTATCACTAGCATCAACAGCAAATTCTAATGCTCTATCCATTACAGATTGGTCTAATGGTTCTGAGTTTTGTGAGTTTGCATTATATGTTAATAGTATTTCGCATATATTTTTATGTCTGAATTTTGTAGCCATTTCTAAAGGTGAGCATCCAATATTTTCCAGTCCTGCGCTATCTGGTTTAGATCCTGCCTGTAATAATATTTTTACTGTTTCTGCAACGCCTTCTCTAGATGCAAGAATGAGAGCTTTTTGTTGCTCATAGGTATCTATACTTGGATCTTTTAACAATATGTTAAGTGAATTTATTTTACCACCAGTTGCTGCGGCATACAGGGATATCTGTTTTGCTGTAATATCTACGTTATCTAGGAGACTAGATAACATTTTTGCATCATCAGTCTTTAAAGCATCTAGCAGTTTTTTAGCATTCTCTTCTTTAGTTCTTTTGGATGTTGTTGATAAGAAAGCCTGGAAATCATTGATAGACATGTTTTTTATTTGTAGTCCAGCTGTTAATATGCTTCTAGCTCCAGATGAGTCATTCCCATGTTCATGTGTATGTAGTAGCAATCTATCTAATGTGTCATCGTTCTGAAGTGAACTTATGACTTCAGAATTAGAGTCTACCACATACAAAGCAAGGGCATATTTCTTAGTACTTAAGGCAAATTGAAAAATGCTATTCGCTTGAGGTGTATCTTTAAGGTCTACCACACTATCAGGAGGGTTAGGGTATGCCTCCCTAGCTGCTTCTAACTGAACAAGTTGTAAAATTGCTTTTTCATCTGTCATTCGACTGATTTCTGTCAATAATTCATCTGTTTTCATTACAATTCTCTAAGATTTTATTTTGATGAATAATAATAAAAATTTCATTTTTGTCAATAGTAATTCAAAATTATCGCATGGTAGTTTATGTTCTACATTTTTTCTTGCTAATATAACTGGTGGTATATTGATGAAAAAATGAAATGATCAAAATTCTTCTATACTCCTTCTCAAAACAAATAATTTATGTTATATGATATTTTATACTAATTAAATAAGAGAAGTAAATATGAGTTTAGAGAGACAATCATCCTTTCGGCCAGAAGAATTAAGTTCTAAACAAAGAGTCGATAGTCCCACTTCTTCGGCTTTAACTAGGCAGTCATCTATCGTGGCTTCAGCAGATACAGAGGCTTTTCCATTTGGTTTTCCTATTACAAGAGGAATAGATCCTTATCCAGAAGGTGTATATTGTGTAGTATTTAGTGATGAGGAGACATCAGTTGCTCAATTTGTGCAAAATGGTGGTGCTAAGAGAGCTAGGACAGAATCTGAAAAAACAGTTTGTATTTATTCTTTAGGGAAAGACAAAAAATCCTATCAAAAGAATTTAGAATATATTGCCAAGAGACATTCTGACATTACTAAATATAAATTAGGGGTAAATCTAGGATTAGAACCCCCTACGCAAGAAGTGCAATTAGATGTTATTAAAGCTCTAGTAGAATTTTTAAAGTCTGATACAACAATTACAAGCTTAGACTGTAGTGGTGTTAGTACATTAGGAGCATTTCAATTATTTGAGGAATTTCTTGAAACTAATAAAAGCGTCACAGATTTAAAACTATCTAAGATTCGTCTTTCGGAGAGATGGGTTAAATTATTGTCAGATGCTTTAGGAAAGAATCAGCATATAAAAAGCCTAGATTTATCTTCTTGTGGCATTGGAAGTGTAGAAGCTAATATTTTGTTGGAGTTGCTTAAGACTAGAAAGCAATTTACTGAATTGAAGCTAGGTGGTAACAAAATTGATGAATCAATATTAAAAGATATTGCGACTCAGTGTAAAATCAATGCAAATCCTCTGTGGTTACATGTTGGAGATTATGAAAGTGATGATGAAGTAGCTACTCAGCCAGAGAGTGAAGGAGGTGATGTAAAAATGTTGGGTAGTATAGAGTTTAACGAAGATGGAACTATCCAGTAGAAGTATGGTTTGTAGTGATTATTGTGACAGTGCAGGGTAAATTTGGTACGTATAGATATTTATAATTTTTAAACCAATATGTCATCAGCAATTTATTACATTAAAGACGGAAAGCTCAGTTTTGGGGCGAAAAATATTTTCTCCAATATAGAATTATATCTAAATAAAGAAGATAGGGTTTGTTTGGTCGGGAGAAATGGATGTGGAAAATCTAGCCTTATGAAAGTTATCTGTGGGGATTACGAGCTTGATTTGGGTTCATGTTATTTAGAGCCATATGCAAAAATCGGGTATTTGCAGCAAGATATGAAAATACCTAAACAAGGCAATATATATGATTTTGTCATAGAAGGAATTTCTAGCGAAGAAAAAAGTTTCAAAGCAGATATAATAATAGA
>CAZIGS010000078.1:0-6240 GCA_964538645.1 uncultured Rickettsiaceae bacterium | reverse complement strand
TTTTCTGTAGTAAATAAATTACCAAGAAAAATACTGTTACCAACAACGTCATCACTAAACTCTTGTGTTACAGCTTCAACCATATTAGGTGATATTACACCTAGACTAGACATAGCATGAGACACTTCTCTAACTTCGTCTTCGCTCATTAAAGCAAATATTTTAGCAGCAACCTCATCTGCTACAGATAATAATAAAATAGCTACCTTTTGTGCTCCTGTTAATTGCCCTAACTGAGACGCTTTTGAATTACTCGCCATATTACCTAATTATTATTATTGAGCCATCTGCGCAAAACCATCAAGGTCTCTTCAGGATGACTATTCATGACATCATTAATCTTCCGCACAGAGGCGGCTTGTACATTCTGAGATACTAAAGAAACTTCAATCTCAGACTCTTCATCTTCTATATCCATTGCTTTATCTTTATCGCTATCATAAGTTTTAGCAACACTTAATAATTTTATTGCAAGAGGGCGTACTATAGTGAGTAGTACCAATATCACAACAACAGCTAATATTAGCGATTGGAATAATGAAGGAAGTTGTTCTTTCAGCCAATTTTCTTCCGAATCTAAATCACGCATATCATTCACGAACGGCATATTGACAACTTTTAACTGATCTTTCCGGTCTTCTTTAAACCCAACCGCAGCTTTCACTAATTGTTCAATTTGAGCCAATTCTTCGGCTGTTCTAGGAATATATTGCATATCCCCAGTAGCTGGATCTTTTTTATAATTACCGTCAACTAGAACTGCTACAGATAATTTCTTTACCGCACCAGCTTCTGTAATTTCATTACGTATAGTTTTTGAAATCTCGTAATTCTTTGTTTCATCAGTACGTTCAATTGTAGCAGCCTGACTCGCTATAAGGTCTGAGTTAGAACCACCACCTGGAAGATTATTTGCAATTGAAATATCTAACTGGTCCTCTGATGCGATTGGGGTACGCTCTCTTTCTTCTATTGATTGACTTGAGCGTATTACTGCGCTATCAGGATCATAAATCTCTGCATTTGTCACTATTCTGTCGAAATTCATTTCCACAGATATTCTGGCGCGAACTTTACCAGGCCCCAAAGATCTCTCTAACAATTCTTCCAAGGATCGAGTAAGTTTACTTTCATAATTACTACGATAATCCTCAGCAGTAGAGCCTCCTCCAGCACCATCAAAACCTGATTCTTCCTCTCCCCCAAGCTTTAAAGATCTGCCAGCAGTATCAACAATTGTAATATTCTTAATATCTAACCCAGGAACAGCTGTAACAACTAAATGGCTAATAGCATTTATCTCGTTTTTATTCAAAGATTTCTGCCCTTTAAGCTTCAAAATCACAGAAGCGCGAGGCTCTTGCCTATCTTTCGAGAAAACCTCACGCTGAGGAATTACAAGATGAACTCTAACCTTAGCAACAGGATCAAAAGTGGCTATGGTCCTTGTTAACTCCCCCTCCAAAGCACGCATCAATTTGACATTTTGTAGGAAGTTAGTTGTGCCTAAAGTCTCTTCTTTGTCAAAAATTTCATATCCTACCATCGATCCATGGCTAGGCAACCCTTGACTAGCCATTGTAACTCGAGTTTTTAGAACATAACTTTCAGGTACTTTGATGGTAGCACCACCATTTTCAAGCATATATGGGATATTTTTGGAGTCCAGCTCTGTAGTAATTCTGCTACTATCAGAACCATCAAGATCAGAATAAAGTACCGACATATCGGCTGAGGACATTTTGTAAAAATATATTGATGCAAGAATCAAAAATGACAGCAAAGTCACTGCCGTGATAGCCAACTTCACTGGACCCAATTGTCTCAGGAAATTCATTATAATAGCCAATCTATCCTGCAATTCTGCCTCCTAAAATTCAACCTATCACAAACTTCTTTCAGCATCATCTGAGCAAAGGCCTGGATGAGACCGCAAAACAACCTACATAAATATCTCGTTCGCCACAAAAAGTCAACCAAATGTAAATATTTATAACTTAAATATTTTTGAGTACAGTTTGTAATATGCCACCATTGAGGATATATTGAACTTCACTATCGGTAAAAATTTGCAACTCTAGCTCTATATTCTTATCCCCTATGGTCGCAATTACTTTTTTCCTCGGGGAAATATCATCTAACCCTTCTATATTTATTATCTCATTACCTGATAATTTTAAATCTAATCTAGTCATACCATTAGTAAATGTCAGTGGTAATATTCCCATACCGACTAAATTTGATCTATGTATTCTTTCAAAATTTTCAGCGATTACAGCTTTTACACCTAAAAGCCTTGGCCCTTTTGCAGCCCAATCCCTAGAAGAACCAGTTCCATACTCCTTACCAGCAATTACCACCAGAGGAGTGTTAGAGTTTTTGTAAAGCTGCGCAGCATCATATATCGACATTTGTTCGTTGGTAACCAAATATTTTGTAATACCACCTTCAGTACCAGGACACATCTCATTCTTTATACGAACATTAGCAAATGTACCGCGCATCATTACTTCATGATTTCCACGTCTTGCCCCATATGAGTTAAAGTCACCAGCTGCCACACCATTCTCAATTAGATATTTTGCAGCTGGACTAGTTTTGCTAATATTACCAGCCGGCGAAATATGATCTGTAGTTATAGAATCCCCAAAAATAGCTAGAATTCTTGCTTCAGAAATATTGCCTATTTTGTCATTTTTTTCTCTAAAATATGGCGGATTATTTATATAGGTACTTTCCTTATCCCAATCATATGTTGCAGAAGAAGTCACTTTTAAAGATTGCCACCCCTCATCGCCAGAAAAAACATCAGCATATTTATCTCTAAACATCTCAATAGAAACTGCACCATCCACAATTTTAGATATTTCTTCATTGCTAGGCCATATATCTTTTAAAAATATATCTTTGCCATTGACTTTTCCTAGTGGATCTTTAGAAAGATCAATATTCATATTTCCTGCGATAGCATAAGCCACGACTAGAGGTGGAGACGCTAAATAATTAGCTTTCACAAGCTGATGAACCCTACCCTCAAAATTTCTATTCCCAGATAAAACCGATGCCACAACTAACTTGTTTTCTGTAATAGAAGATTCGATTTTAGAATCCAGTGGACCAGAATTGCCTATACATGTAGTGCAACCATACCCAACCAAATTAAAGCCTAATTTATCAAGATATTCTTGCAACCCGCTAACTCTTAAATATTCAGTTACTACTTTTGACCCAGGTGCAAGAGATGCTTTTACACACGACTTTTTAGTAAGACCTGCTTCTACCGCCTTTTTAGCTACAAGCCCTGCTGCCATTAAAACGTAGGGGTTAGAGGTATTGGTGCAGCTAGTAATAGCAGCTATCACCACATCACCATTATCCACAATTTCATTCCCTTTACCTGTTTCTGAAGAATTCAAAAACGACTCAAACTCCTTACATACATTCTGTAAAGTTACCCTATCTTGTGGACGTTTAGGTCCAGCCATACAAGGTTCAATTTTATTCAAATCCAACTCAAGCACATCTGTATATTCTGGGTAATCACTATCACTACGCCATAGATATTGCTGCTTGGCATATTCTTCTATTATTTTAATTTGAGATTTATCTCTAGCAGTACTAGTTAAATATTTTATTGTTAAATCATCAATTGGAAAAAATCCACATGTAGCACCATATTCTGGCGCCATATTTGCAACTGTCGCCCTATTAGCTAACGGCAAACTGGCTACACCAGGTCCAAAAAATTCTACAAATTTATTCACTACCCCATAAGAACGGAGCATATTGGTTACTGTCAATACCAAATCTGTAGCTGTAGCACCTTCTGGCAAGGCCCCACTCATCCTTACACCAATCACTTCTGGCAAAATCATAGGTATTGTTTGTCCGAGCATTGCAGCTTCAGCCTCTATACCTCCAACCCCCCAACCTAAAACTCCTAAACCATTTATCATGGTAGTATGGCTGTCAGTACCTACTACCGTATCTGGATATAGAAAATCCTTATCAGTAAATATAACTCTAGCCAAATACTCCAAATTAACTTGGTGACATATCCCAGTCCCAGGAGGCACAACCCTGAAATTATCAAAGGCTTTTTGCCCCCAACGAAGAAATTTATAGCGTTCTTTATTACGCTCCATCTCAATTGCGACATTTTTCTTAAATGAATCAGGATTACCAGCATTATCCACCTGAATTGAATGATCTATAACAAGATCTACAGGTATAAGTGGATTGACCTTCAAACTATCTTTTCCCGCAATTTTAGCAGCGTCTCTCATTGCAGCCAAATCTACTATCGCTGGCACACCAGTAAAATCCTGCATTAATACCCTAGCAGGCATAAAACCTATTTCATGATTGGAAGATTTGGTATTAAGCCAGTCTTTATAGGCTGCTAGAGAGTCTTTTGTATTATCATCCCCATTTTCCATACGCAAAGTATTTTCAAATAATACACGCAGGGAGTAAGGAAGGCGCTTTATATCAAAGCCTAATTTTGAGGCCGCTGCCTCTATGTCAAAATAATTATATTCTGCATTTTCTATTTTAAGTTTTTTGAGAGAGTTGAGACTATCCTTGCTATTGATACGCATATTTTAACACCTATTTATGTCGATAATATAAATTAGTAACTTAAATTTTTAGGTTTTTATATTTATTTCTGCCAAAGCAGTCTTTTTAATAGAGTGGTTTTTTTAGATAGTTGCTTTTTAATTTCAGGCATCATTTTTATCGCGGCTAATCTACCAGCTTCAAAAAGCTCATCTTTACGATGAGCATCAAATATCCCAACCTTAGTTATAACTGGTCTAACCAATATATCAGCATCTTTCGCTACTAAATTATTTAGCACAGAATAATTTACACTAAGAGCTTTAAACACAAGATCCACTACATTATGAACCCTGGCTTCATCCACAGGCAAAGTCACATCTACGGCTATAATAATTTTGGATTTATAATGCTTAGCAATATCGATACCAAGCGGGGCTGTAACGCCACCATCTACAAGCATCATACCGTACATCTCCACCGGCGCAAAAAGCCCCGGGATCGAACAAGACGCTCTCACTGCAGGAGCTATAGGACCACTATTTAAAGGCACGGTTTTCCCAGTTACTATATCTGTTGCAACTGCTATAAAAGGAATCTTCAGATCTTCGAAATTTTTAACACTCATATTTTTAAGGAGGAATTTCTCCCCATTTCTACCATCCACAAAACTACTACTAAGACTGTGCATACCATGAATTACAGACAAAACAGAAAAATCTACAAAATCATCTATATTCATTTTTCGTATGATTTTTTTGAGAGCTTTCGCATCAGGATTATCTGCATATAAAGCGCCTATAATGCTACCACCACTTGTGGCTACTATCAAATCTACCTTAATACCATTTTCCTCTAACACCTCTAGAACTCCTAAGTGAGCAATAGCTCTAGCACCACCCCCTCCAAGCACCAAGGCAACATTTATATCCTTTTTTATAGAAGATGTAGTTTTACCAGTAAAATCATATCGAGCTTTTGCATTAGATGAAGGGTTATAACTAATCTTATGACTACAAGATGTAAGCAGCAAAGCACAAAAAATGGTAAGTAAAAAACGTATATTCATACTAAGAAAATAAATGCTAAGGTTAAAAATGAACAAAATCCTATAATGTCGGTCAAAGCTGACAAAAGAACCCCCGAAGCCGCCGCTGGATCAATGTCGATTTTATTCAAAAATATCGGGATAAAAGCCCCAAAAAATCCTGCTACCAAGAAACTTATTACAACAGCTGCAGCAAAAATTGTGCTTAAATATATATCAGCAAATCCTACTAAAATTATCGCACCACCAATAAAAGCAAGAGTAATACCATTAAATCCAGAAACAAGCATCTCTCTTATAACAGCCTTATAAGTACTAGCATAATGCATTTCCTTGTTATGAAGCGCCCTCACCGTTACAGTCATGGTTTGAGTACCCGCGTTACCACCCATAGAAGCCACAATAGGCATAATGGCAGCTAATGTAACGAACTTACCGATAGTGTCGCTGAACAGGTCTATAAGCAAAGCTGTAATACAGGCTGTAATTAAATTAAAAAACAACCATGGAAATCTATGTTTTGCGGTACTAAAAAAATCATAAAACATATCATGATTATATACGCCACCTAAATGCATTAATTCTGCTACATTTTGTTGGTCAATAATATATAACATATTATGTATAGAAAT
>CAZIGS010000077.1:2501-6274 GCA_964538645.1 uncultured Rickettsiaceae bacterium | reverse complement strand
TTTGACCACATTCGTCATCCTCGGGCGTAGACCCGAGGACCCATTTATGCATTATAGATCCTCGTGTCAAGCACTAGGGTGACGTTTGTAAGCAGTTTCATGCTATTTCTTACATCAAGCTCAGGTTATAAATAAGATACTCAGAAAGCTCTCTAAATTAGACGATAATTTTTTGGAAAAACGTCTATTGTAAATAAATGTTTAATATTTTATGTAAGAGATATTTATAAATCTAGAATAAATGATGCTTTTGATATAAAATAGCTAAAAAATAAGATTCGGCGGTAAGCTGAGGTGGAATATTTGTACAAAAAGCTCCGGACAGCCATCCCACCGTAAAGCTTCTCCGTCATCCTCGGGCCAGGACCAGAGGATCCATTGCTTAAATCTTTTAAATCCCCAAACCCAACGGCCTCAGTTAACCCACCCGTCATTCCACTAGTCAGCATACCCTTGCCTAAAGCCGTCATTGCATCCTTGCTGGCCAGGTCCTTACCTACCTCTTCTAACAGCCCTTGGTTGTTGATAATAGATACCGCTGCCCTCGATGCTGTAGCTGTCACTCCAGATGCAATTCCAGATTGTACTGCCGATGCCAATATCGCATTACTTGTCAAACTAGACGCTACAGATCCTCCAAAACTACCACCCACTCCTGCTGTCAATGCCGCAGCTCCTATCGACACCAAAGCAGCTCCACCTTCAGTTAAGCCAAACTGTTCATAGGCGTAGCTGTCATATGATGGGGATACTGTATTGTAATGGATGTTATTATATGGATGGATTGCCACGTCGCTCTTTTCAATAGCTCCTCGCAATGACGATCTTAATGACGATTCTCCAGCTGTCACATCAGCATATACTCCATCCCTTGCGTCAAGCACTAAACCTCCTTTAGCTATAACTGACGTCTCTACTACACCTGTCGATGATGAACCAATAGTTTCAATCGATAGCGTCAATCTTCCTTCTTCGCTGCTATATGAAGAATTACTCGAATGCACAAGCCCAGCTAAAAACTCTATTCTTGGTGCAACTATGCTTGTACGACCACCAGAGCCAATCTCAGCTCCTCTGTAAACCTGCTCACCACCGCTCTCTACTCTCAAACCCCTACCCGATGCTATGCTTGACTTTACCAACCTCTCTTCATGCGAGCTAAAATGCTCCACACTATCTCCATCTAGACCAAGAAAACTATCGTCACTCTCCTCTCTGTGACTCTCGCTGTGGTCCATCTCCACCAATGACTCTACCCTAGCGCTACCTCCAGCTCTAATGCTAATATCCTTAACTGCTTCTAGACCACTACCTAACAAAGCAAAATTACCTCCAGTAGCTATATTAACAGATCCACTAGCCTCTACATTACTAACTTCATGACGAACAGATTCAGAAGTAGCATAACCAGATACATCTCCATGCGTATAATGACTATGTGACTTACTGCCAAGTACAGCAGCTCCTATCTCTACCTCTCCACCTACCGCCATATCTATATTACGCCTGATATCGCTTTTTTTCAAATTGAGCATATTTTGGTATTGGTTTTAACGATATTCTGCCACGAGGATCTCTGCCACGTTTTGTTCTAGAAGTCCTTCTAGCTGCATCTCTAGCTTTCATCCACCCATTCACTTCTTCAGCAGTAGGTCTATTAGCGCTAGGAGGCAATTTATCCTGATAATCTTTAGGAAGGATTGGATAACCACCGATCTCTTTAAATTTCTTCTCGAACACCTCTGTTGGTAGTTTATATTTCTGACCTATAAATATAATCATATCAAGCATAGCAGCTTGCAGCATTTGACATAATTTTGGTATATCATTCCATGAACAATATTCAACCTCATCATATTGGAGTTCCACAGCAGTTGCTAAATCTAAATATTTTTTATCAATATTTTTTAAATCTATACAACCATGTTCTATTCCATAGCGGTAACACATATTAATCCACTTAAATGGAGCATTATCAAAAAAATGACTCTCTTTCAACATTTTTCTTATATCCCATTCAAATTTATCTATGCATCTACCATCATTCTCAGCTACAGAATTAGGTACTTTACATATTCTGGTTTGAATCATATCTACAAAACCAATACCAATAAGCTTTTCTTGTACTTTTGCTATATGCTCTTCTGATACTGCTTTCTTGACCATTAATTACCTATTATTTTTATTCCCAGGAAGCGCTGAGTGGCCATCTTGTTCCTTGACTTTCTCTATCCATTTAGTCTCAAACTTACGCCCAGTTCTCTTATCTTCATATACTCTCATGATTTTTGAACGATACTTGTCATATCCAGCTTCTTTGTTTTTCTTATTTACTTGACTTTCTGCTCTCAGAGATTTACCATCTTCTCTAACTTTACCAGCACTTTCTCCTATTTTATCTTTTACACTTGTTTCTTTTTCATAAATCTTGTAAACATGAGTTGGTTTTTTAAGGTCTTTGTTATTCCCCTGTAAAACTTCTCTAGCCTTATCTTTTGCTTTTACTTCAGCTTTGTATTCCTTACTTATACCACGTTTCTCAGCCTTAGTTAAGGTTTTTGTAGCATCTTGAGTTGATTCTTTGACTGCAGCCCTTGTAGCACTACTCGTAGCTTGTTTAACCTCTTGCTTCACTGCCGATTTAACAGTTTCTTTTACTCCCTCAGTTGTGGCTTTTTTAGCAACTTCTTTAGTAGATTTTGTTGCCACCTTCTTAGCAATAGTACCAATTACTGCTCTAGCAACATGGCCCCAGCTATTATACTCAACAGCGCTTTCTGCTGTGTGTGATGCTTTTGACATATCATTTATATTACCACCAGCAGCTAATACACTAGCAGCAGATATAGTACCAACTAACCTCTTCCCAGCCTCACTTTCTTTAGGCGCAAGATGGCCAGCTGCTAGTTCACCTACCCCTCCAGCAATTGCTCCGTATTTAAACTCACTTCCTGTAGCTTCTGCAAATATTCCACCTACAGAAGCGTGCATAGCTGTTTTAACCAAACCACCTTCAGATAGACCGGCACTTACCCCTACATCTCCAACCTTCATCTGCACTACCCCGAGTCCTGTCGCAAATGCTGCTCCCCTTAAAGCCGTCTCTAGTTTTTCTCCTCTTATAACAGCACTTGTACCAGCCATTATAGCCTCTCTTCCTGCTATCGCTCCAATCCTAGCGTTTCCCGTAAACTTGCTTACATCACCAAGGCTCGCTGCATCTGTTAAGCCCTGCATAGCTACCGCAACAGCTAAGTCAGTCCCCATCCGTCTTAGTGTCTCCTTCGAGGTCATATCCTTACCTACTTTAGATATATCACCTTTATTATTTATTGCACTTACTAATGCCTCTCCTCCTACTATCCCACCAAAATAACTCCCTATGAATTTTACTACCATAGCTACCTCCGGAACAAGACCAGAGTGGGAGTCGTGCCAAGCATCATGGGTTGGATGGACAGTCGAATAGTGTATGATGGGTCCTCGGTTCAAGCCCGAGGATGACGATAAAGAAGCTCCTTGCAATGACGCCGCTAATGACGAACCCTCAGGCACAACTTCCACAAACACTCCTTCTTTTGTATCTAAAACAAACCCCCCTTTAGCCATAACTGATGCTTCAACTACATCACTAGAGCTAGTTCCACTACTCTCCATAGATTGCCAGAATCTTCCTTCTTGATTGCTATAACTCGAGCTACCAGATCTAATTCTCTCCGCTAAAAACTCTATTCTTGGTGCAACTATGCTTGTACGACCACCAGAGCCAATCT
>CAZIGS010000077.1:0-2401 GCA_964538645.1 uncultured Rickettsiaceae bacterium | reverse complement strand
CTAGACCACTACCTAACAAAGCAAAATTACCTCCAGTAGCTATATTAACAGATCCCGAAGCTAACATAGAGCTAGTAGCATGACGCACTGATTCCAGGGTATTATAATTAGATGCTCCTTCGCTGAAAAATTCACTATTCCCGATATCTCCGCTATGAGATCTTGAGGCTAAAGCCTGGGCTCCAATCTCCCCATTACCAGCTATATCCATATCTATATTACGCGCTCTTACATCAGATGCTAGTTGTACAAAATCTCCACCTGCTTTGACTAACAGATCTCCACTTGCCTTAATCTCAGCCTTCTTCTCCAAAATATCGACATAATTATTGCTATCTCCAATGCGAGTTACTTCTGTGATATTAGCCACATCACGACCAGCAACTAGGGTCATATCACGGCCTGTCTTAAATTCTCCACCTATGTTAGAGACATCTCTACCAGCAACAAAGAAAGAATCTCCACCACTTTTAAACTCGCCCCCTCTATTCTCTACACTACCGCCAGCCATAGCTATCATGCGATGAACCGCTTCCATGGTACCCCGAACATTTCTAAGATCACCTCTGCTAGTTGTAAATATATTGCCTCCTGAATAAACATTACCACCATCTATCTCAGTATCACCGCTAGAATCAATAACTACAGATCTTGTAGCTTTCACCTCTCCAAAAATTCTTGTATTCCCATTTGTTGAACGAAGTCTTATATCTTGAGCTAGCATAGTATTGCCATGAGTGATTTCATCCTGTTCTATATCTATAGTACCTCCAGCTATCATTCCATTAAATTTTTCTGCGCGGCGGGATTTAGCAAGATAAAGCCTTGGGACCATAACATTTTGGCTATCTATCTTAATTTCTTCGGGCCAAACCATATCTTCTTTAAGCTGAGCAACTTGCGACTTGCTTAAGGTAATTCCAGGTGTTAATTTAAGATCACGTGCGGCTTCATGTGCATTATCATATAGTTTCATCATCTCTCTAGTTGGATCATAGCCAGCCTCAAGAGATGCTAGTCCTGTAAGATCAATCATTTGGCGCTGAACAAATAAATGCTGTTTCATGCTATCACCCAAATGCATGTAAGAGGCTCCGCCTGCTGTATTATCTTTTCTTGGGTCATATCCTGGAATTCTTTCTATAAAATCTGCTGTTCCAAAATATTTAGACTTATCTGTAAATACTATAGAAGTTTCAGTAATATAATGTATACCTGGAGCGTCGGGTTCCATCCAGCTTAAACCCTCTAAAGCTTCGGTAATATGCGGATCAGGAAGATAGGATGAGGAATAATCTTCTGGCTTTGGGAGAGTTTTTCTAGCTGAGAACATACTTGCAAAATCTCTAACTTTGCTGGCTAAATCATCAGTATCAAGGGTGATTTGACCTCTTATCTCTGAAAGAGATTTAGGAGCATTAGTGGCGTCTGCAGTTCTATCCTTTAATTCTGCACTCTTAGCTAAATCTGAAACACTAGATGGAACAATTGCTGACTTAATTCTATCTTGTAAACTTACCCCTATTCCTATATTGCTTGGACTAACTTGAGCTCCTCTTCCAGACGGTCTATCTACACCATATGCAGGCTCGGAATAGTTTTTGCTTGAAATACCAATTGCGATGTTATTGTGAGCGGTAATATTTGCCCCTATATGTTGAATGGTCACACTTGTAATTTCATCTTTTATAGTACTCCAAGCTCTATGCCTTTCTCCTGAAAAATTTCTACCTCTATGTCTAGGATTGGTAATTCTTCCTTCATCTCTAACTCTCCATTCATGTTTCTCTAATGTAATTGCATCTTTTCCATGTTGAAGCGAGGCTACATTATGCCCACTTATATTGCTTCCAACACTATATACAGTTCCTACATTTAAATATATTGGGCCATTAGCAGATAGAATAGATGATACGCCACTGCTCATAGGTGCAGTTTCTATATAAGTCTTGGAGATTACCCTATATCTTGGATTTGCGTAATCGGGATTACCATCATTATGATCAATATTTCCAGTGTTGGGCTGTTTCCTACCAGATCTTATATCCTCATAAGTTATTTTATTTACATTAATATCGGCTGCCTGATTAAATATAGTAGCATTGATGTTAATACCTCCGCCCATGCTAGCTATAGTTCCACCTCGGTTGTTTACGTTTTTAGCCCTGATATCTATACTACTCCCAGATAATATTTTATGCCCACTATTATTTAAATCACCGCCTAAAGAAAGATATACATAACCAGCTTCAACATTCCCACCATTAGCCATATTGCCAGAAATATTTGCCAAAAGCCTTCCTTTAGCTTCTAATGTTCTATAATTATTAAGCGATCCTGCGGTAATTGTTTCATCACCATAGGATGTAATACTACCATTATTGGTAAGATCTCCTCGTGC
>CAZIGS010000076.1:0-6301 GCA_964538645.1 uncultured Rickettsiaceae bacterium | reverse complement strand
CCTTTGGTAAATACATTGGTAGAATCGCACACCATAGCGACTATTCCTTCGTTACCATAGCCACGTAGTAATTCTTCATCGTTTACTTCACCAATCAATGGATCGTGATCAAATTTCCAATCTCCAGTATGAAAAATATTCCCTTTTGATGTGCGTATCATCAAGGCTTGCATTTCTGGTGCTGAGTGGGTGAGTGAAACAAATTCTACTTCAAATGGATCTAGCTGTAATTTGCTTTTAGGTTTTACTTCTATGATTTTTGGCTTGGTATCAAATCTATATTCAGATAGTTTACCTTTAATAAAATTAGCAGTGAAGCTTGTTGTATAAACGGGGCATTTGAGTTCTTGTAATAAGAATCCAAGTCCACCAACATGGTCTTCGTGAGCATGTGTCAGTATGATAGCTATTATATCATTCTGATGCTCCATAACAAAAGAGCTATCTGATACTACTAAGTCAATACCTGGTAAGTAATCGTCTGGGAAACCCGCACCACAATCAATGATAATATATTTACCGTTGCAGTGATATAAATTGAAATTCATACCTATTTCATTTGAGCCACCTAAAGGAATAAATAATAGGTCTTCTTTATGATGTTTTATGTTAAAAGACATTTGATCACTCTACTTACGGCGCAAGAAAGCAGGTATTTCATACATTTCCCCTACCTGTTCTTTTTCTTCAGAAAGATTTTCTTGCTCATAAGAAGCTTGTTTTTCTTCAGTTGTGTTTGGTACTGGTTTGATAGAAGTCATTCCCCACATCTTACGTAGCAATGCAAGTGGACCTGAATCATTTTGCCCAGATTGCTGCTGTTCATGTGGTGGAGTGTATGTAGAATGAGTATGAGATGGTGGTATATTATATTCTCCAAATCTTGGAGGTAGCTCATATGATTCTTTTGCTTCTTCTGTTATTGGGCTTGAAATATGAGACTCTGTTATTACTGTTTCTTCTTCAATTTTTTGAATGATTGGCTCTATGGGTTTTGTTTCAACAATTTTTGTATTATTTTTTTCAGCATCAAGTCTTATAGATATAACAGTTTCTGCATCTATACCAGTAGCTACTACGGATACTCTCATAATACCTTCTAATGCTGGACTAAATGTAGATCCAAAAATAATATTGGCTTCGCTATCTCCAACTTCTTCACGTATACGATTAGCGGCTGCATCTACCTCAAAAAGAGTCATGTCAGGTCCACCTGTAATATTTATAAGTACTCCTTTAGCGCCGCACATTGAGTGATGTTCTAAAAGCGGGTTCGCAATAGCTCTTTCTGCAGCTTCTACAGCACGATTGTCACCTGAAGCTTCTCCAGTTCCCATCATAGCTTTACCCATTTCGCTCATTACTGCTTTAATATCAGCATAATCCAAATTAATTAAGCCTGGCATGATCATTAGATCTGTAACACTGCGTACGCCGTTATGTAAGACATCATCTGCCATTTTGAAAGCATCAGCAAATGTTGTACGTTCATTTGCAATACGGAATAGATTTTGATTTGGTATAACTATTAGAGTATCTACATGTTTTTGTAGCTCTAATAAGCCGCTATCAGCAGTCTTCATACGATGTGCACCTTCAAAATGGAAAGGTTTTGTCACAACGCCTACAGTTAAAATGCCTAATTCTTTTGCTAAACGTGCTACTACTGGTGCTGCGCCTGTTCCTGTTCCACCACCCATACCTGCGGCAATAAATACCATATTACAATTTTCTAAATAGCTTAATATCTCATCTTTTGATTCTTCAGCAGCAGCAGCTCCTATATCTGGAGAAGCTCCAGCTCCTAAGCCTCTAGTAGTATGGACCCCTAGCTGTATTTTGTTTTCTGATAATGAATGTTCTAAAGCCTGAGCATCAGTATTTGCAACAACAAAAGTGACACCCTGAAGCTTTGAAGATATCATGTTATTTACAGCATTTCCGCCAGCTCCGCCGACTCCAAATACTACTATTACAGGTTTTAGGATAAGATTTTCAGGTAGTTTTAAATTTAAATTCATTGTATTGCCAAATTATTTTGGTTATATGATGGTTGCCTAGCAAAATTGCTGCTAGGAGTTATTTCGGCTACATGATATAACAAATTTTTACAATATTCAATTAGTTCCTGAGAATTAATTATAATAATAGATAAAGTTAGTTGTTATTTAACATCATAACGTTTTGTTAGTGGTTTTAAATGAGCTAGATGTCGCTATTAATCTTTTCTGATTGTGCTTTACTAACTGTTTCATTGCCTGGAAGAGTTACAATTCCAATCATTAATAATATCATTACGGCTATGTTAATAAAAAGGAAAATATAGTTTTTTCTTTGTATAGGAGGGGGAGGAGGGCCAAATTTATTGTCTGTTTTATCTCCTCTTCTGAAGAAAAGCATAAAAAATAATATTAGGTTTATTATTGGCAAAAAGGATGATAATATCCACCATCCACTCCAACCAAAGTCTCTTAGTCTTCTAATCTCTATATATATCCCTGTTAGAAACACTATTGTAGCAGATCCTATAATAGACAATGCAATAATAGCATTATCTTTAGTTAATAGAATAAATATGAATGGTAAAATACCAATATTAGCTATTAATATGCTAAATGTTAGAAATCCTAATCTTCCTAATCGGGTATGATTAAATGGATTTGACATTGTCTATTCGCTTAAATATCGCCTTCCATTTCAGACTCAAGGAATTTTTCTAATTCTTTCATAGAATATTCCTTATCTTTGACTTCTATATCCTTATCAACGATATGTTTTACAGTTTTTTCTTCTAAAACTGAGCCCTTGAGTGATTCTAAAGCTTGTTGGTTTTTAGTATAATAATCTACAATAAATTGTCTATTTTCAGGGAACATGCGAGCTTGTTTATTTATAGCTGCAATTAAATCATTATTATCTAATTTGATACCTAATTTTTGTGCATAGTCAGAAATAAACATACCAATACGTACCCTACGGAGTGCTATGCGACTATATTTTTCATCGCTTATTTCTTCGGCTTTTGTCTTTTTAGCAGGCTTTTTCTTGTCTTCTTCTTCAGCCTTACTCGATTTCAACATGTTGCTAGCTTGTTTTTTGATCATGCTAAGTTCATTATCTAGCATATTAGTAGGTACATCGAAGTCGAGGAGCTTTTCTAGCTTATCAAATAAGCGCATTTTTACCACGTCAAATATTTCATCTTGAGATGATATTTTCAATATACGCTCTACATCCTTCTTGAAAGCTATTAAATCTTCAAATCCATATTTTTTACCAAGAGCATCGTTAATCTCAGGTTTTTCTGGTTTATTCACAGCATGAATTTTTGTTTCGAAAATGGCTTCTTTGCCTGCTAGGTCTTTAGCATGGTAAGCTTCAGGGAATGTTACCTTTACTTTTACATCATCACCTGCTTTGTGACCGATTAGTTGATCTTCAAAACCTGGGATGAATTGCCCACTACCAAGTACTAATTTAGTGCCTTTTGCAGCGCCACCTTCGAATGCTTTTTTATCTACATAACCTACAAAATCGATAGTGACTTGATCACCTTTTACAGCTTTAACTTTACTTTCTTTTGTGTATTCCGGATTTTCATCAACAAGTTTATTTATATAGTCATCCACATCTTTCTGAGATATTTTTAATACAGGTCTTTCTATGGAGATTTTTTTTAGTTCTGGATGTTTAATTTCCGGCAGAATGCTTAGTTTTATAACAAATGATAGATCTTTGCCTTCTTCAGCATTTAGCTCATCAATATTTGGCTGTGAAGCAGGTTTGAGTTTATTATCTTGTATTATTTTTGTCAAAGCGGTTCTTACTTGCCCTTCAATTGCATCAGCTCTTACTGCTGGTCCGTATTTCTTCTTCACCAAGCTCACAGGGACTTTGCCTGATCTGAATCCTGGCATTTTTATAGTTGAGGAAAGTTTTTGCAATTCACCATCAATAGCTATAGATAGTTCTTTAGCAGGAATGGTAACTTTAAAATGCTTTTCTAAAGTTTCGTCTTTGATTTTTTCTAATTTCATGATTTAAACACTTCTATGTATATAATATTTGGTGGTGCGGATGGAGGGACTTGAACCCCCACGCCTTGCAGCGCCAGAACCTAAATCTGGTGCGTCTACCATTTCGCCACATCCGCTTGTTCGGCGTCATCCCAGTCTTCGCGGGAATGACAATCAGTTAGGTATGATACACATTTTGTCTCGTTTGTAAATGAGAAATTTTAAACTTGTCGTCATGAGTTAATGTGGTACTAGATTGGGTGAGCAATCTAGTGACTGGAAAAAACATTTCAGCCTAAGTGGATTGAAGCTTCATGCTTTCAGCCTTCTTAGTATGACTATTCTACAATGCCTTACATACTTCGTCAGAAAATTCGTAATTACCAAATACTTGATGTACATCATCACTTTCCTCTAGAGCCTCAACAAGCTTTAAAAGTTTTTCTGCTCTCTCTTTGTCATCAATCATTATAATATTTTGCGGTTTCCAGCCTATATGAGCTTCCTCTGGATTGCCATATTTGTTTGTCATAAATTCTAGCACGTCAGAAAAAGAGGCTATGTCTGTATATATAATATGTAGATCCTCATCTGACAAAACGTCATTTGCTCCAGCTTCTATAGCTGATTCGAATATTTGTTCATTAGATGCTACAGATGCAGGATATTGTATAATACCCAAATGATCGAACATAAAATTTACACTTCCTGTTTCGCCCAAATTTCCACCATTTTTTGAAAAAGCAGCTCTTACCTCAGATGCTGTTCTGTTTTTATTGTCAGTTTCTGCTTCAACTATAATGGCAATCCCTCCTGGGGCATATCCTTCATATCTCATTTCAACATAATTGTCATTATGCCCCTCGTCATTAGCTGAGCTAATAGCTCTATCAATCCGCTCTTTGGGCAGGTTCTGTGCTCTTGCTGCAATAATAGCTCCTCTGAGCCTTGGATTGGCATTCATATCTGGACCACCGGTGCGTGCTGCAGATATGATATCTCTTACAAGCTTTGTAAATAATTTTGCACGTTTTTTATCTTGTGCGCCTTTGCGATGTTGGATATTTTTGAACTTTGAATGTCCGGCCATTTTAGTACCTGTTGGTTATTTATTGAAAAATCCTAGAGACAATAACATATTACGAGTTTCAAATAAAGGGAGACCTAATATATTTGAATAAGAACCGCCAATAAAAGGAACAAAAACCTCCGCAAAGCCTTGTAATGAAAAGCCTCCTGCTTTGTTTAGTCCTTCTTTGGATTTTATATATAAATCTATTTCTTCTAAAGTAAGGCGTTTAAATCTAAGTATGGATTTTACCAATCTATGTTTCTCTAAAATCTCAGATCCATTTTTTTTGATTATTGTGACCCCTGTATATACTTGGTGTCTTTTTCCAGATAATAGTTTGAGGCAGGATCTTACATCATCATCATTTAATGCTTTTGGTAAAATTCTACGCCCTATAGCTGCTACTGTGTCTGCACCTATTATATAGGCTGCATCTACTTCATTTGCAATTTTTTCTGCTTTAGCTTTTGAAAGTCTTGAAGATAAATCCTTAGGTAATTCGCCTTTTTGCTCAGTTTCATCTATGTCAGCGGGGATGATTTTATCTGGTATAATACCAATTCTAGATAATAGCTCTATTCTACGTGGAGAGCTTGATGCCAAGATTAAAGGTATTTTTGTCATAGAATCAGGTTGGCTATTTTTCTCTGTGAATAACTCGACCTTTAGTCAAATCATAAGGAGTCATTTCAACTGTAACCGTGTCTCCAACGAGTATACGTATACGATTTTTACGCATACGGCCTGATGTGTGGGCCAATATTACGTGATCATTTTCTAGCTTTACCCTAAATGTAGCATTTGGGAGAAGCTCCATTACTAGTCCTTTAAATTCTATTAATTCTTCTTTGGCCATGATAACCTATCTCTATTCCATTTTGCATACTAGTATAAAACCCTATTAAAAGTCAATGAAATTGTTGCCTTGTCGTCATTTTACTTGTCGTCATACTCGGGCTTGACCCGAGGGCCCAAATTATATAATGTATTGTTTATTATATTAAAAAATGATAAATGGGTGGATCCTCGGGTCTGGGCCCGAGGATGATTGCTATTTCTATGCGACACAAAATTAATAAGATATTCTCTATATTTGAGGCAAATAATCCAGAGCCCAAGACGGAACTGGTGTATAAAAATAACTACACACTCCTTCTTGCGGTTGTTTTGTCAGCTCAGGCTACTGATAAGGGTGTAAATCTTGCAACGAAAC
>CAZIGS010000075.1:0-6305 GCA_964538645.1 uncultured Rickettsiaceae bacterium | reverse complement strand
CCTAGATCAATAAGAAGTATTTAACTTTATCAACAAAACAGTTGCAAGTGAATAAGGCTTGTATAACTGACTTGGCGGTTATAGCACGGGTGAAACACACGATCCCATTCCGAACTCGAACGTGAAACCCCGTAGCGCTAATGGTACTACATCTTATGGTGTGGGAGAGTAAGTCGCTGCCAAGTCTGTTATGCAAGTCTTTTTTTGTTAAAACCTATTTCTAAGCTTGATTGCTTTGTCGATCCAGTGTTCGAATCCTTACATATTAAGTATACGTTTTGGTTCTGCACTTTGTGTACCTTCGCGCTCATCTCTTATAAATAGGTTTTTTTAATAATATTATACATTATATGCTTCTCTAGTCTCATCTTCATTTTTGCTTTTTATATAATTCCGAACTCGAATGTGAAACCCCGTAGCGCTAATGGTACTACATCTTATGCGAAAGGAGAGTAAGTCGCTGCCAAGTCTGCTCAAGCAAGTCTTTTTTCTTTGTTCTCAATGGGTCCTTAGCAATTCCTCTCTAGCAGCGCCAATTTTATTTACTATTGCTAATAATCACCTATAATGAATCTATGCTAATAAATAGTATTTAGAGGGAAATCATGAGTAATCGCAAGATACTTACTACAATTTTTTTAATTGGTTTAATATCTATATATAGTATTGGATGGTATTTTATATCACAAAATATGAATGGTTTTCTGATAAAGCGCATGGAAATTAAACCAGAAAATATTAAGCTTGCTGGCTATCCATTCAGCATAAAATTTAAGATAAATGACGCCCAGATTGAGGATATTTCTTATAATCTTTTTTCTAGAAAATTAGCTCTGAATTTAAAAAAATCTGCTTTTGACTCTTTGGGTTCTGGACAAGCAGAAAATATCTTAAAAGATATAGAATATATAACATTTTCTGCAAAATTGGATTCTTACTTTACTTTAATGCAAATAATCCAGGATAAAGGTACTAAGTTTCAGGCAATAGATGCATTTAACCTATTTGGTAATATAGAACTATCATTAAAAGCTGATATAAGAGAACCGAATTGGGATATGATGATCCCTATTTCTGCACGTTTAGCATTATTTATTCCAAATAAAAGGCAATATCTGGATTATGAAGATATATTGAGTGATCTACCTAAAAATCTTATTTTAGAAGGGGATTATGAAGAAAAAGTCATAGAGAATGATACTATGCCATCTTTTATACAAAAAATTGTTAGATTAACATATCCTTCGAAGTCAAAATTGAACATGAAAGCTACGCTATCTAAGCATATTGATGTAAGAAAAATGGATGAAGCTATCTTAACAGAACTAATGCGTGGACTTAATATAGATTGGAGTATAGACACAGATTCCATAAGCACTAAATCTGAGTCAAGCATGACTACAAGTGCTGTGGTTGATACATATAATATAAATATTATCAATTCTACTGCATATAAAAGCGGGGCACTTCAGAATTTTTATGAGGCTTTTAACAGTGAAGATATTGCCGAAACTATAGAAACTATAGCGCATCGTTATAATATACAATTGACTGATAATAATAAGATTAAACTCAGATTGCTTGCAGATTTTATTCTAGAAAATACGCATTCTCAATTATCAAAAGATCCAAATTATTTGAAGAAATTTGATGATGCAAAAGGCATTTCGAAAATATCTTTGTCTATACCATATAAAGAAGGTTTTGGTGGTATGAAATATTTTATAGAGTTGGGAGATGATAAGCACGAGCTTGGTATAAAGTTAGATGGAGTTATGAGGGGAAATGGAGTTCCTGAAGGATCTAAAGGAATTTTATATTTGAATAATAAATCACATAATATAAGTGAGGCTATAGAATTTCTCCGTCTTTTAAGTTTTGCTATTAACAACTCTGTTTCAGTTGATAATTTAAAACATGCAATAGATGATTTTGAAAAGGATAAAAAAACTATAGATGATATTTTGATATCGTTATCAGATGATCCTGCTTCTATTTCTGATAAAACTAGCTATTCTTATGATATTACAAAAACTGATATACTGAATAGCAAATTTAGCGAAACTGGGAAAACTTTATCTGATGCATTGGTGGCTTTTTCTTCATTGTTTGTTGTTCAAGATGAATCTGTAAGCAAATAACGTCATCCTTGCCCCTCATGCCAAGCACGAGTGTGAGGTACAAGGGTGACAACAACGGTACCAATATATGATATTTACTCTTAATCCCATACGGAACTTTATAAATCATAGGCATAAATTTTCTGGTTTTATAGCGGGTATATTGTGTGCTACAGCTCAGGCGCCGTTATTTTGCATATGTGGTTTGATAGGGTTTAGCATATTGGTATATTTAATATACGATGCAACTAGCATTCAGGAAGCATTAAAGCGTAATATTGCCTTTAGCCTTGGTTATTTTGGTTATGGATTTTACTGGACCGCAATTGCTATAAGCGTATATATAGAAGATTTTTGGTGGATGATTCCAATAGCGTTAATAGGTCTGCCTTTAATTTTTTGCTTTTTCACCTCTATAATAACTCTATGTGTATGGCATTTTAGAAATCATACCCATTATGTTATTATCTATACTATATTATGGTTATTCGCAGAATGGATTACTAGCTGGATTTTTACAGGTCTTCCATGGATGCTTGTTGGATATAGCGCAGGATTTTCTGACATATTGTCCCAAACGGCAAGCATAGCTGGTGTTTGGGGTTTAAGTTTTATCTTATTTAATATTAATAGCATATTCTATTATATATGGAAAAAAGATGGTGTAATTCTTAGAAAAGATCTGATTTATTGCGGCGTAGTTCTAGCTATAGTGGTATTGTTTGGTATGTGGAGGCTGAGTGAAAATCCACTAAAATTTACTGACATTAGAATAAGAATAGTCCAACCAAGCATTACCCAAGGTCAAAAATGGGATATAGACTTATTTTGGAAGAATTTAGATACACATTCGCGCTTAAGTGCAATAAATACTAATTTAAAGCCAGATATTATTCTTTGGTCCGAAGCTGCAGTTGTAGCGCCATATCAAATTGAGCCAGTAATGCAATATTTATCGGCATTAGCAAAAAAATCTGATTCTATATTAATTACAGGAGCAATCTCTTCAAAAAATAATAAACATTATACAGCTCTGATAGCATTTGGTCCAAAAGGAGAATTATTATTTGAATATGATAAGATACATTTAGTTCCTTTTGGGGAATATATTCCATTTAGGAATTTTATTCCCAGTACAATTAAGAAACTTACAGCTGGTTTAGAGGATTATTCTCCTGGTACAACTCCGAAAATATTTCATTTAGATAAAATAAAAACCAATATCAGACCCTTAATATGCTATGAGTCAATTTTTCCTCAAGAAGTGGTCACTAAAGATGCAGATCTATTTGTCAATATAACGAATTCTTCCTGGTATGGGAATTCTACAGCTCCATATCATTTATTTTATGTAAATAAGTTTAGAGCTATAGAAAATGGTACGCCTTTTGTCGTGAGTAGCAATAGCGGAATATCTGGAATTTTTGATTCTGTAGGAAGAATTATTGGAAAAACTACGCTAAATGATATTACTACTCTAGATACGCATACACCGCAAAAGATCATTGATTCTACGCCTTATTCACGTGCGGGTTTAAATACATTATTAATCATCATGGTATTTTTGCATCAGCTTAGAATTATATTAAATAAATTCCTCTAATTGTTCATCCGAGACTGCGATAATCTTGCTTTTTGAATCCGAAATTATAAAATAATCCTTAACTTGAATTTAAAAAACTACTAGGTACATGTCTAAGGATAGCTCTAAAATGAGAAAGACGAGAATAGATGATATTGACCGCCATGTAAGTGGTAGGTTGAGGGCTCGTCGTATGATGTTGGGATTAAGTCAACAAGCTCTAGGTGATGAAGTATGTGTTAGCGTGCAGCAAATACAAAAATATGAAAAGGCAAATAATAGGATATCGAGTGGTAAATTATATCATTTTGCCAATTTTCTGAATGTCCCAGTGACATATTTCTTTGATGATCTAGGTATTAAAACCTCGCCACATAGTTTTGCATATTCTCAAGTGCAATGTGGTATAGATAGTACTGTGCATGAAAGAGAAGTATTAGTACTTGTTAGAGCATATAATGCAATAAATGATACAAACTTACGCAAAAAAGTGGTAGAGTTGGTTAAATCTATTTCATCCGAATAAGAAAAGGTTAGTTATCGGTGCTTTTAATAAAATTGCAATATAGATGTTCTGATAACACTTTTTCAATATCGGTATTTCATGATATAGATTTATAACGGATGTCATGGAAACTAACATAAAACATAAATCAGCAAATATTACGATAATAGGCAAACCGAATGCTGGCAAATCTACTTTGCTCAATCGTGTCATAGGTCAAAAAATTGCTATCGTTACCCCAAAAGTACAAACTACCAGATCCAGTATTACTGGCATATATACGAAAGAAAACATTCAATTAGTTTTTATTGATACGCCAGGTATTTTTGTTGGATCTACTAGATTGGAAAAAGCAATGGTACGTTGTGCCTGGTCCAATGTTGCAGGAGCTGATCAAGTAATATTTCTGATAGATAGTACAAAAGAATTTGATGATAAGTCAGCGGAAATTATTAGTAAACTCAAGTCACAAAATATATCACCTATATTTGTTTTAAATAAGATTGATAAGAAGAAATCTGAAATAGACTTAATTAGGTCAGCTATTATAGATATTATAGATGATGCTACTATATTTGAAATTTCTGCGTTAACTGGTAAGGGTACTGAAGAATTAGTAGAGTTTTTGCAAAGCAAGGCTCCGTATCACGAGTGGTTATATGGTGAAGATGATATAACAAACTTGCCTATGCGTTTTTTGGCATCAGAGATTACGCGAGAACAGCTATTTATGCAGCTTCAGGAGGAATTGCCATATAATCTTACTGTGGAGTCAGAATCATGGGCAAATTTACCAGATGGTTCTGCCAAAATACATCAGGTAATTATAGTGAGTAAGCAGAATTATAAATCAATGGTCTTGGGTAATAAGGGTGAAAGAATCAAAAATATTGGCATGAAATCTAGGGAAGAAATCACAAGAACTTTAGGTATTAAAGTACATTTGTTTTTATTTGTCAAAGTTCGTGAAGATTGGGATAATAACCCTATGAGCTATGAATATATGAATCTAAAGATGTAGTTTGTTATGACAGAAAATAATAAGAAACAAAAGCCTAAGAAGAAAGATATTAGTAAATTGTCTGAAGCGCTAAAATCTAATATAAAACGTAGGAAAGAAATTCAAATCAAGAAGAAGGCTAGTATTGAAACGAAAGTTACTTGATACACAAAATGGAGTAGATGAGCTTTGCCAATTTATTCCGAAAGGTAGTTTTATTGCGCTCGATACAGAATTTGCTCGCAGAGATACTTATTTTGCTAAATTATCATTAGTGCAGCTAGCATTTGATGGTAAAATATATATTGTAGACGCTCTGCGTACGAATGTAAAAGAGTTATGGTTTAAAATTCTAGAATTAGACTCCACTATTATTATTCACTCTGGTAGGCAGGATTTCGAGATTTTCTATCAATTATTTCACAAACTTCCTAAAAATATTATAGATGTACAAATAGCAGCAAAATTATGTGGCTTTAGGGATTATATTAGTTATAGCGAGTTATGTTACTCTATATGTAATGTTGTGTTAGATAAACAGCATCAAGCAGCTGATTGGCTTGCAAGAGAAATTAGCGAAGAAATGCTAGATTACGCTGCTTTGGATGTTTGTTATTTAGAGCAGATTTACAATCATCTGCAAAAAATTATTGATACAAAAAATTTGAATGCTGAATTGAAAAGCGAGGTTAGCAAAACGCTTTTAGACCCTGTGATATATACAAATAATCCAGATAATGCTTGGAGGAAGGTAAAATTTTCTAATAGAAAAGAAGCTTTTTTAAAAAAAATGCAAATTCTGGCGGCTTTTAGAGAGGAAAGTGCAATAAAGCTTGATATACCACGCGGTTTTTTTCTAGCAGACAAGCATTTAATACAGATTTGCGATATTCTTCCTACTAATATGAATATGCTAAAACAAATCCCTCATTTAAAACCATGGGTAAAGCGCCAGGAATATAGTGAAAAATTATTCGACTTATGTAGTGGTATTAGGGAGGAAGGTCTAGTTGAAGGGTGAAAGATATTCCTTGAAACTAGTAAACCTGAGCTTGATGTAAGAAATAGCATGAAACTGCTTACAAACCTCATCCTCGG
>CAZIGS010000074.1:0-6390 GCA_964538645.1 uncultured Rickettsiaceae bacterium | reverse complement strand
CTATATATGGTGAGCAATACCGATTTTTGGCGTTTGTATAGGCAATGGCTAACTAGTAAGTAAGTAAGTAAGTAAGTAAGTAAGTAAGTAAGTAAGTAAGTAAAGATGTCTGATATGTTCAATAACTCTTGTATCCTATTTAATAAAGACCTCGACCATCAATCAATATAGGGCATTGACTAAATAATAAACTAATGAATATTGACTCTTAGAATTTCTTATATATATTCTAGTTATTTGTAATTGCCAGGGGTGCCATTATCGGCTGAGAAAGACCCTTAGAACCTGTTGGGTTAACGCCTGCGTAGGGAGAGTATATGTTTAAATCTTTTAATAGACGGGATTTTTCTATCCTGCTTGGTAATCTGCTAGACCATTTTGATAGCGCATTATATGGGTTTTTAGCTCCTATAATGGCACCAGTTTTTTTCCCTAATCATGATAAAATAAACCAGCTTATCTTAGCATATAGCCTCTTTGCAACTTCTATATTCACACGTCCTATTGGAGCTTTTATATTTGGGCTTTTTGCAAAAAACCATGGAGCAATAAAGGCTATGTCTTACTCTTTACTGGGGGTTGCAACTGGTTCGATTCTAGTTGGGATTATACCAGGACATGATATTATTGGCTGGAAAGCTGCGTTATTGCTTATTATTGTACGCTTTATTAAGGGAATTTTCGGAGCAGGTGAAAATGCTATAGTTAAACTCTATATCATAGAAGATAAAAATTATCGAAATTCATTTAAAGCATCGTATATATACCAAGCTTCCTCTATAATAGGTATTATTTTGGCTTCAAGCATTAGTACTTTAGTTTTAATTTCAAAATATGAATATTTATGGAGATTTTGCTTTATTCTAGGGGGAAGTGTTGGTTTTGTAGCCTTAATTCTTAGAAAATATTCTGATTTTAAGCCTTCCATAAACACTGCATTAAAAACTGAATCAATAAATTTATGGAAAGCAAAGTATAAATTACTTTCTATAGCTTTAAGTACTGGGCTTTCTCATATTACTTATTCAATTCCATGTATTGTAATGAATAGCTTAGTCCCCTTTATAACTGATATTAGTTTCGAGACAATGATGGAGCTTAATATATTCCTTCTAGTGTTTGATATGGTATTAATCTTTTTTGTAGGACCTATAATGAAGAATTTTGACCATATTAAAATAATGATTTATAGTTGCGCGGCAATCATACTGACAGTTCCAATACTAATTTTTTTCTTGCCAAATTCTGGGATTCTATATGTTACTTTTGTGAGAATATGGATAATAACCCTTGGGGTAATATTCATGTGTCCACAGAATTTATTTTATAAAAAATTATTTGATGGACAAAAAGACCAGTATTTAGTTACAGGAATGGCTAATGCAGTAGGTGCTGGCACTATAGGCAAACTTACCCCAGCTTTTACTTTATGGTTATGGCATATAAATCAAAATCTTATATATATAGGAATATTCATAGCAGTTATAGCAATTCTAACAGCTTATACTATCTTACTTGCTACAAAGAAATTACCATTATAATAAAAAAAACTTTTACAATATAGCTGATTACTGTTAGGTTTATGCCTTCTTATTTCTCAAAATATTTTTATTAAATAGGCTTAAATTATGAAAAAATTTTTTCTAGCATTGAATATATTAACATTCCTGTTCCTACCTAAATATATTTATGCAGACAATATAAAAAAGGGAGATGTAATCATGATTGCAAATGGTGATTACGATGTTTTTATTGAAACTACAGAAAAGGAATTTACACCAATTGTCAAAGAGCTGGGTATTAAGATAGGAGGTACAAAAATTGTAGAGCTGAATTATCTAGAAAGCTTAATAAAGAAGTTCAAGCCTATCAAAACATCATTTGGTGGAAGCGCTGCTAATACAGCTTACACTCTATCTTCTCTTGGAAAAAATAATGGGATATATGTGGTTTTGTCAGATGAAAAAATATCACAAGAATTTATTCGAGATTTAGAAAGGGTAGGGGTGAAAAACTTTGGCTCCTATATCTCAAAAGAAGACAGAGGTCAAGATTCTGTTATGACTAAAGTAGCTTCATTTATTTCTAACTCAAAAACACATATGTCAGAAAGGACTTTTGTTGCATATAAAGGACTTTCTACAGATTTTAGCAAAATCAAATTTGATCTGGCTCATATAAAAGATTATAGAATATTATATATAGAAGGATATGTATTTAGTCCAAAAAGTAGGGATGTAATTTTTGAAGCCATAAAAGAAGCAAAGCGCCATAACTTAAAAGTGCTTTTTGCTCCATCTAGCCCATTTTTTGTTAATGCTTACAAAAAAGACTTTCAAAAGATTATAGAATTATCTGATATAGTATTTACAAATCATGGAGAATTGGAAGCTTTCTATCCAAATCAAAAAATTGATAAAATCATAAAAAAACTTTCCAAAAAAGTGGATGTGACTATCGTCACTAATGGAAAAAATGGTTCAATTATTACTTCTGACTACGGGAAGCATATGACAAATATATATGAAACAATAGATCAATCGAAAGTAATTGATACAACAGGTGCTGGAGATGGGTATTTAGCAGGATTTTTATATGGCTATTTAAATGGATGTGATATGGAAATATCTGGCAAAATAGGAGCTAAAATTGCAAATTATGTAATTCAAGAAATTTCTGGAAGACCTAGTCAAAAGATCTTGAACAAAATCAAAAAGTCTATTTATCACTATAATAAAAATTGTTGTAGCACAAACCTCAGCAAATGATTTATAAAGCTATGGAACAAGAAGAAATAGTATTTAAGACCAAATATTGGACTGTAAAACATCGCATCGATTCTAGGTATCCAGGGTATCTTATAGCTCTGTCTAATGAGCCAGTAAAAAACATACATGAATTAAGCATGGAATCTCTTGTTGAGATGAGTTTAATATTGGCTCAAACTGAGGAGCTATTAATTACATCATATTCTCCTCATAAAGTAATAATTTTTAAAATGGGTTTTGCTAAAGGAGTAAATTGCCATTTTAATTTTATTCCAGTAACTTTGGATCTCTTGGATGAGATTGAAGATCAAAAAGCATGTACTCACTCAAAACCCGATGGATCCGACACAACATTATATGTTTGCCGCAAATATTGCGAAAGAGAGCTTAATTCTGAAGAATATCTACAACTAGTTTCTACTGTAAAAATGCTTAGGCAACAGTATGAAATACTATTTAAGGAGAATGAGGCCTCATAGTAAATAAAACTAGGCGATAAGTATATTAATATTTCTCGACCTTTGTGATGCGCGTAAATAACCTGAGCTTGATGTAAGAAATAGCATGAAACCCCTTACAAAGGTCATCCTCGGCCTCTTAGTCGTCATCCTCGGCCTCTTAGTAGTCGTCATCCTCGTGCTTGACACGAGGATCTATAATGCATAAATGGGTCCTCGGGTCTACGCCCGAGGATGACGGATGTGGCTAAAGCCTATAACAATCAGCTTTTATAGTTTTCTTACATCAAGCTCAGGTTAAATAATTTTTTTGTCACAAAAATTTTAAAAAACTAATTATCAATAGATTATTAAAAATGACAGGACAGAAGAAATAGTATATCATTACTTCACAATATGAGTAAAAGCTGATGATACAATTAATGTTTCCAGCAATAACATTCATCAGATGATATATAAACAAAATAGATATATTTTATTACTATGAATAATCTAAAATTCAAAATTATATACATTTATATCATTAGCTCGTGATTGAGCTATCACATTTTACCCTTACTTAAGTAATACAACCCTAAAAACAAATAAAAATATAAGAGATGATAGAATTTGATCCATTAATATTAGCAAGAATCCAATTTGCTTTCACAGTAAGTTTTCATATTATATTTCCAGCCTTTACTATAGGACTTGCTAGTTATTTAGCAGTTTTAGAGGGGTTATATTTATATACAAATAAAAATATATATAAGGAAATATATAAATTTTGGATAAAAATATTTGCAGTTGCATTTGGAATGGGGGTAGTATCTGGTGTTGTTATGGCATATCAATTTGGAACTAATTGGTCAATTTTCTCTGATAAGGTTTCTAATGTAATAGGTCCACTACTTGGCTTTGAAGTGCTGACAGCTTTTTTTCTAGAAGCTTCTTTTTTAGGAATAATGTTATTTGGATGGGATAAAGTAAGTAGAAGGATGCATTTTTTTGCAACTTGTATTGTAGCGATAGGTACTTTGATATCAGCTTTTTGGATATTATCGGCAAATAGCTGGATGCAAACTCCTGCAGGATTTTATGTTGGGGATAATGGTCTTTTATATCCATCTAATTGGTTAGAAATTATTTTTAATCCTTCCTTTCCATATCGCTTTTTTCATATGATAACAGCTGCGTATCTTACAACAGCTTTTGTTGTTGGAGGAGTTTCTGCAATGTATTTGATAAATAACAGATTTAATGAACATGCTAAAATTATGTTTGCAAATGCTCTTTTAATAACATGTACTCTTGCTCCAGCTCAACTTTTAATAGGCGATATGCACGGGTTAAATACTTTAGAGCATCAACCGGCAAAAGTAGCTGCAATGGAAGGTATATGGGAAACAGAAAAAAATGCGCCGTTAAGATTATTTGCATTACCTGATGATAATTTAGAAAAAAATAAATATGAAGTAGTAATACCACATTTAGCAAGTCTGATATTGACTCATAGTTTTGATGGTGAAGTGAAAGGATTAAAAGAATGGCAGAAAGAAGATAGACCACCTGTGGGGGTAGTATTTTGGTCATTTAGGGTAATGGTAGGGATTGGTATTTTTATGATATTATTATCAGCCATAACTGCTCTTCTATATTTTAGGAATAAATTGTGGGATAGTTTTTTGCTCAAACTATGGAGCTATATGATACCCTCAGGATTCATTGCTCTCCTTGCTGGGTGGTTTGTCACAGAGATAGGTAGACAGCCTTATATTGCTTACGGAATAATTAGGACATCAAAAGCTTTTTCTCCTGGGGTTTATGGATCGGAAGTTTTGTTTTCTCTCATAGCTTTTGTAGTTATTTATACATTCGTTTTTGGCGCGGGAATTTACTATATATTTAAATTAGTTTCAAAAGGGATATCAATCATTGATGAAGCAGAACAATTTTATTCCCATGGTATTGAATCATCTTTAATTAGAGAGGTAAAATAATGTTTGATTTCTCAGATATTCTAAATCTACCATTGATATGGGGTATATTAATTGCTACAGCAGTATTTTTATATGTATTGCTTGATGGATTTGATTTAGGCATAGGTATTTTATTTCCTTTTGCCCCTAGTGATGAATGTAGAGATAAAATGATGAACTCTATAGCTCCTTTTTGGGATGGAAATGAAACCTGGTTAATTTTAGGAGGTGGGGGGCTTTTTGTAGCATTTCCATTAGCTTACTCCATACTGCTACCTGCTTTTTATATACCTATTATTTTTATGTTACTTGGATTAATTATGAGAGGTGTAGCTTTTGAATTTAGATTTAAGAGTGATGATAATCATCGTTATTTTTGGGATTATGTCTTTCATTTTGGTTCGCTTTTAGCAGCTTTTTGCCAAGGAATGATTCTAGGTAACTTTGTTCAAGGAGTAGAAATAGAGGGACGTAATTTTACAGGAGAATTATTCCACTGGGCAAACGGATTTAGTTTTATAAGTGGAATCGCAGTAATTTTTGGATATGCATTACTTGGATCAACTTGGCTTATAATGAAAACTGATAATCTAACTCAAAATTGGGCGAGAAAATCAGGAAGATATGCTTTGTTATATGTAGGAATTTTTATGTCTATAGTAAGCATAGCTATGCCAATAATAAACAAGCATGTATTAGATCGTTGGTTTAGCATACCTAATTTATATTATTTATTCCCAATCCCAATAATAACAGTATGTTGTTTTATTTTATTGTTTTTAGACATAAAAAATCCAGATAGAGAATATAGACCTTTTTTTCTGTCAATAGCCATTTTCGCATTAGGCTATATTGGACTTGCAATAAGTATATACCCTTGGATTATTCCCTATAAATACACATTGGCAGAAGCTGCTGCATCTGGCCCTGGATTGTCTTTAGTGCTTATTGGGGTAGTTCCATTGCTGCCTTTAATTTTATTTTATACAGGATATTGTTATTATGTTTTTAGAGGTAAAACTACCCATGAAAAAATATATTGATAAAATAGATTGGTGGCTTAAAAATCATCCTAAGCTTAAACAATATTTATGGTTTATAGGCTTATGGTTTTTAGGGTTAATTACAGTATCAGTACTAACATACCCTATAAAATTACTCATCAGATACCTTGGATAGGATCATAGTAATTTTTTATTTCTCTAT
>CAZIGS010000073.1:0-6408 GCA_964538645.1 uncultured Rickettsiaceae bacterium | reverse complement strand
GCACACAAGACTCTGATTCACAAGTGCCTCCCTTTCCTCATAATGACTCTATTGCAGTAGCGCAACACCAACTTCTAGGCCGACAATATCCACCATCTCCAGACTTGCTAGATGACCTTTAGAAAGAAGTCTACTATAACATAGCTCTTTTATACTTCTTCTCTATCCCAACCTTATCCAGCCTATTAGGTTGCCCAAAAACATCAGGATTTGGTAATGTGAAGAGCCCATTATCTGGATGTTTTATCCTCTCTACATTCGATACTAGAATATCAATAATATTCCCATCAGGTTCATCTATAATAATTTGCTTTAACTCCAATGGTTTATCATTAAGGACTATGGATATAGTACGATCTGTAGAATGGTGATATAATTTGAACAGAGTTGCCCCATCCTCATGAATTATATTCTCCACTCGAAAATTCTTATTCCATTCTGTGCTATCTGCAAGCAGAAAATTGAACAAATTCTCCTTGGCGCTTATTCTTGTTGTTTGCTCCAATTGATAGTCATATACTACTACTTCATATTTATTTCCTAATACCAATAAAGGATATGGCGCATAATAATTGCAACGAAACTTGTGAGGCTTAAAGATAATAAGCTTACCTTCTGCCTTTCCTCCTCTAGTATCCGCTTGGACAAAATCCATTGCCACAGAATCAAGATTTTGCAGATATTGAGTTACTATTTCAGCATCTTTTGCTATAGCATTATGTGCACTTATTGCAATAAGGCATGAAAATACAAAAAATCGCATATAGATTTTGGCTATCATTAAATTCTCACTTGTAAATTGCTTGGTTCCGGTTAGTATTCAGTTTGGAAAATATACGTATAGGAATATAGCATGAAAATAGCTGTACTTAAAGAAAAAGCTCATGGAGAAACCAGAGTAGCTGTTACACCCGATGTTGCATCATTATTCATAAAAGCAGGTTTCAGTATTTCTGTAGAACATGATGCAGGAAGCCTTGCTGGTTTTACTGACGAATCATATAAAGCGGTAGGAGCCAATATATCCAATGTACCTTTAGAAATAGTCAGTGACGCAGATATTATTCTTAAAATTCATCCTACACCTATAGAAGACAAGGTGAATGAGATAGAATTCGCAAAAAAAGGAGCTGCTATTATTGGGTTTCTATCGCCTTATAATAATAAATTTTTGACTCAAACCTATGCAGAAAAAAATATTACAGCTTTAGCTATGGAATTGGTTCCTAGAATTACAAAAGCTCAAAGTATGGACGCCCTTTCTTCACAAAGCAATCTAGCTGGATACAGAGCAGTTATAGAAGCAGCATACCATTTTAAAAGAGGCTTCCCTATGCTTATGACAGCGGCTGGAACAGTAGCTTCTGCTAAAGTGTTAGTGCTTGGTGCTGGTGTAGCCGGACTGCAGGCTATAGCTACAGCAAAAAGATTAGGGGCTGTAGTTTCAGCCTATGATGTAAGGGCTGCAGCTAAAGAGCAAGTAGAGAGTGTAGGAGCAAAATTTATTCAAGTAGATGATGAAAGCTTCGAAGGAAAAGGTGGTTATGCTGCAGAAGTAACGAAAGATTACATGCGCAAACAAGAACAAGTATTGGAAAGTCATATAAAGCGTAGCGATATAGTAATTACCACTGCGCAAATTCCTGGCAAAGAAGCACCAAAACTTGTCACTAAGGAAATGATTATGTCAATGAATCACGGGTCAATAATAGTTGATATGGCGACTTCTAGCGGTGGAAATGTAGCTGGCTCGGAGAAAGATAGAATAATAGTACAAAATGGCGTTTCTATTATAGGATATTCTAATCTTGCAACTCACATTCCATATGATAGTTCAAGATTATATGCAAAAAATCTTTATAATTTAGTAACTCATATTTTTAAAGATGGAAAACTCAACACAGAAGATGAAATAGTAACAAATATGCTACTTACTAATAAAGGCAAAGTTCTAACAACAATTATTGGGTAAAATATGTCAAACAATATACCTACACTTTCAAAACATGCTGATGAATTGGCTGCAGGGGCGCAATATCTTGCACATAGCCTTAAACAAATGGCCGATGCACCAATAGAAGCAGTTGCTACCGGACAAAACCCTCTGGTTACTTCTCTAACAATTTTTATCCTAGCGTGTTTTGTGGGATATTATGTAGTTTGGAAAGTAACACCTGCACTACACACTCCCTTAATGTCAGTTACTAATGCTATATCTGGGGTAATTATTATAGGAGCTATGCTAGCAGCTGGCAGTAGCCTATGGGAAGGAAGCTCAATAATTGGCTTAATAGCTGTGTTTTTAGCAGCTATAAATGTTTTTGGTGGATTTATCGTTACCACAAGAATGCTTGCAATGTTTAAAAAGAAGTAGTTTTATGCACACAGAATGGGTCCAAATTATATATTTATTTTCCTCAGTATGTTTTATACTAGCGTTGAAAGGGTTATCATCCCCTAAATCAGCAAGATATGGCAATATATTAGGCATAGTTGGAATGATTTCAGCGATATGCTCTAGTTTTTATCTACAAGAATTTTCTCATCATATTATAATAATATCCACGATATTATTAGCAGCTGGAGTTGGAGCATATATAGCTATAAAAATCCCAATGACAGCAATGCCTCAACTTGTAGCTGGCTTCCATTCGTTAGTAGGGTTAGCTGCAGTTTTAGTAGCTTATTCCGCTCTCATTTCCCCAGAAAGCTTTGGTATTGGACTCGCTGGACGACTACCAGCTGTCAATTTATTGGAAATGTCTTTAGGAGCATCTATTGGAGCTATAACTTTTACTGGTTCTATAATAGCTTTTGCTAAATTACAAGCTCTGTTGCCATCAAGACCAATGAAATTCTTTATGCAACAATTTGTTTCGGCAGGAAGTGCTTTAGGATTGGTAACATTAATAGTTTTATTCTCCCTTTCTTCTAATGGAGATCATGGATTATTCCATTTAATAGTTTTGCTTTCGTTGTTTCTTGGAATATTGCTAATAATTCCTGTGGGTGGTGCTGATATGCCAGTTATAGTATCTATGCTAAATTCATATTCTGGATGGGCAGCAGCTGGTATTGGGTTTACATTACAAAATAATCTATTAATTATCACTGGAGCTTTAGTCGGAGCAAGTGGAGCGATTTTAAGCTATGTAATGTGCAAAGCTATGAATAGATCAATATGGAATGTGATTTTCGGAGCATTTTCTAGCCCTGGTCCAAAAGGCGAAATATTGGATCATGGAGACAAGCAAGCCAAGGCTAGTAGCTCAGAGGATGCAGCATATCTTTTAGCAAATTCTGGATCAGTTATTATAGTACCTGGATATGGTATGGCGGTAGCGCAAGCTCAGCATATGATTCGTGAATTAGTCCAAATGCTAGAGGAAAAAGGCGTGCAGGTACGTTTTGCTATTCATCCAGTAGCTGGAAGAATGCCTGGTCATATGAATGTACTGCTTGCAGAAGCTAGCATAGATTACGAAAAAGTTCTGGAACTAGATGAAATTAATGGTGATTTCCAGTTCACTGATGTAGCTCTTGTTATAGGAGCAAATGATGTGACAAATCCTGCTGCAAAGAATGATCCACAAAGCCCTATATATGGCATGCCAATTCTTGAAGTAGAAAAAGCTAAGACTGTTTTATTCGTGAAACGTTCTATGGCAGCAGGCTATGCTGGTATAGAAAATGAGCTATTCTATCATGATAATACTTTAATGCTTTTTGGTGATGCAAAAAAAGTCGTAGAAGATATTGTAAAGTCTCTCAAGGAAGATTAGTCATTCGTCATTGCGATGACGACTTAGTGCAATTTTAACATCATCCTTAAAAATGGCTTATCTAAGAGCCTCATCATTCTTGACCTAGTTACATCTAGTATCTTACAATGGTTAGATATAACATGGATATTAAATCAATGGCACGAGTTTTTGTATTTACTTTACTCATTTTAATGGTGTCATCTTGTACGCCAAAACCCCCATATGAAGTCCGTAGTCCTTGTGTATCTATTGATTCAGATAATCCTTTCTATCGCAGTCCTTGTTCCAGAGTTCCTTTAAATGGCAGAGATATAGCCTGATATTCTTTTCCTTAAACCTCAAATCATAAGTTAATAAAACTTAATTTTAACTTGACATTATTTTAAAAAAAATTACAATATACCAGCCGTTATATTTAATTCAGGTAATGAAATGTCTTTTGGAATAAGAATACAGAACTTTGAAGAATCAAAAAAAGAGGGGCTTTCTATTGTAGTTGGACTATCTTCTTTTCTAAATTCACAGATAGTTGACGAAAGATTTCTAAAATTATACCTAGAACAAAAGACTCTTAAATTAGATTCTATAGGCTCAATCTTAGCTCAAAGTTTTTCAAATGATTGTTCTAATCAGAATATAGAAAGATTCTTAGCTAAATTAAAAAAAACTATTGGGAAAGATGCATTCTTAGAATTCTTAAATACTAATCATTGGAATTTTCTTACTAACGCTGTTGCAAACGGCGCAGTCGAAAACTTAAAGCTCCTAGAAAAACTTAATGTCAATTTAGATTGCATTATAGATGCACTGACTCTAAATACTACAACACATCTTGCAATTTTATACGGACAGATAGATGTTGTTAGATTTTTTCTAGATAGAAAAACATTATCTTTAAATAGCAAAAATTATGATGGGCATACTCCTCTTGTTAAAGCTGCTTCACATGGGAGACAAGATATGGTCACTCTTATACAAAAAAAAATGAAACCTTTAAGCACACAAGATAAAGCTCTATTAGACAAATTGTTAAAGACCACTCCCATACCAACCAAACAACTTGAATCTTCTGTTTTGGTAAGTCATAAGACTCCTAACAAAGCTATAATTCTCGTTTCTACAGCGATACTAGGAAATGCAAATGAAGCCGCTTCTCTTTTAATCGAAGCTGCAAAGCTTTTTCAAGACTTTTTATTGCACTCAAAGTCTGGCAAAGAAAAATTTAAATTAGAAACTGAATTAGAGGCAACCAAGACAAAAATGCGGAGTGCTATGGCGGTGGATTTGGCTAAATTTACCGATCTTACTACTGATGCGAAAAAAATAAAACAAAGAATAGATGCACTAAAAGATGTATCTATTGAAGAGGGTTTATCTTTAGAGTATCTAACAAATATACTTACTATTCTCTTAGACCCAATGGAAGAATTATTAAGTTTTGTAGAAGCGGAACATATTGCTAGAGGTGAATATGATACACTCGTCAATATGTATAATATACAATATTGTAAATTCAGAGAAAAAGGCATATATAGAGGCGATTTATTAAATAAAGCATTCGATATAATAACAGCACATGAATCAAAAATTGAAAGCAAAAATATAGGATCACTATATTATAATTTAGCTCAATCTGAACAGTTCAAAGATAGTACAAAATATGTAGAATATCTAAAAAAAGCACAAAAATATCTACCAAATGATTTAGATATATCCTTCCAATTATGCCGTTTTTCTAAAGACAATAATGATGAAGCAGCTTTGAATCTTGAACTTGATAAAATAGAAGATCCAAATTTAAAATCTCTAATAACTCTACATTCGCATATAAATAGAAATCCTGAGGTATTTCAAGAATTATTACCTACCTCTAATATACAAAATTCACTTACACAAAATGCTGATTCTGAATCTATTAAGTCCGCTATTTATGATATAAAAATTTATCAAAATACACTTGATAGAAATGAGAGCAATATTATCACACTCTGTGTAGATCAAATTCAAGATACCCCACTATTAGCTCAAAGGTTCTTAGCAATAGCTTTAGGGCAATTATTATTTATAAAAAATTATCAAGCAAGTTTAGAGCTCATACAAACCACATATAAAGCACATGGTCAATTGTTAGGTGCAGGTGTTTTTGATGTTACTTTATTATATTATGAATTTTTTGCATATGAAAAAAATAATTTAACTGATCAAGCTACAGAAAGATTAGAAAAACTAAATGCTCTATATGAAAGAGGCACAGGTAGTAACAATCTAATTTCAAGACTTGTCCATAACGCAAACTACCAAAGATTTTTGAATCTTGTAAATGAAGCGAATTATGAAGTTGCAACAAAATATTTAGAGTATTTAGATCTTGAAGATAGAGATACATTTAATGTTTTGATACAATCATTGGTTCAATACGAAAGAAAGCAAAAGTCTATTAAACGTGATTCAGTGTCAGAGGAGGCTGCACCACAAAAACAGGAAGATGTACAGGCTGATTCTTCAGATAAGTCATCAAAAAACACAGCACCAGACGCAGCATTTGAAGAAGCTCAGCACCATGCTGCTGCCTCACATATATTACCTAGACTACCTTCCTCAATAATTAATTTTGTAACAATGGTTGATACTGGTCAGTTAGATA